>JAQBVK010000127.1 GCA_027623585.1 Planctomycetota bacterium | reverse complement strand
AGGTTCCGGCGACGCTGAGACCGGCCGCGAGGACCGCGTCCGGGACGGAATGACTTGTTCAGCGTTGCCTTAGCAGCCGGTTAGCCGACGCCCTGCGCTTGATCGGCAAGGTAGCCCATCAGGGCTTTCTCGCAGCCGCTCTCGAAGTCCTGGAAGAAAATCGCAACCTCGTAATGGCCGATCGCGGGCGAGACGCGCTCGCACCGCACCACGACGCCCGTGCCCGCGATCTCGGCCTCGGTCGCGTGCGGCAGGCTGAAGTGGAAACGCACATGGGTCATCATGCGCATCGGCTGCTCCGAGAACACGCAGAACCCGGAGCGGGAGAGGTCGCGCACGCGCAGAGCGCCGC
Source organism: Planctomycetota bacterium (assembly GCA_027623585.1). Classification (GTDB taxonomy): domain Bacteria; phylum Planctomycetota; class UBA1135; order UBA1135; family UBA1135; genus JAQBVK01. Next base: position 6,721 of record JAQBVK010000127.1, on the reverse strand, counting down.
TTCCGTCGAGCGAAAGCGGCAGGTTTTCGACCCGCAGGCGCGGGTGGCGGCGGCGCTCGCGGCCGTGGGGGGCAGAAGGACGTTCGGACATGGAGGCCGCCTCGCTCATGCCCTAGAATAGCGGGGACTCCGAAACCGATCATGGCTTCCTACAACCGCGTCATTTTGATGGGCAATCTAGCCCGCGACCCCGAAACTCGCCAAACTCAAAGCGGGCTTGCGATTGCCCGCTCCGCCATCGCCGTGAACGAGCGCGTCTCCGATGGCCAGGGAGGCTGGAAGGACGAAGCGTCCTTCTTCAACTTCGTGTTCTTCGGCAAGCAGGCGGAATCGTTCAGCCGTCTGTTCCAAAAGGGCAAGGCGATTCTGATCGAGGGCAGGCTGCGCGAGGACAAGTGGCAGGACAAGGAGTCGGGGCAGAATCGCTCGAAGGTCGAGATCGTCGCGGATCGCTGGTTCTTCGTCGGCGGCCGCGGCGAAGAGCGCGGTGAGGATCACGGCGGAGAGCGCAGTGCGCCGGCGCCGGAGCGCGCTGCGAGCGCGCCGGGCTTCCCGGGCGCCGGCGATTTCGGCGGCGGCTTTGCGGACGACGTTCCGTTCTAGTGAATCCATGAAGATTCTGCTGTTCGCGGGGCTCGCGGAGGCCTGCGGCGCGCGCACCGTGGAATGCGCCGTGCCTGCGGCCGCCACGGTCGCTGACCTGCGCGCCGCCGCTGAAGCGGCGCATCCGGCTCTGCGCGGGCGGCCCTACGCGGTGGCGGTGAACGCACGGCGGGCAACGGAATCGGAATCGATTCCCTCGGGCGCTGAAATCGCATTTCTCCCGCCGGTCTCAGGCGGATGAACGACCCGATCTCAGTGCGCCTGCATCCCGCGCCGCTCGACGGCGCCTGGGCCAGCGAACAAGTCGCGGGCGACGATGCCGGTTGCTCCTTGCTTTTCCTCGGAACCGTGCGCGCGCTCGCTGGGGACGGCCGTCGCGTGTTGCGGCTCGAATACGAAGCCTACGCGGAGATGGCCGAGACCGAACTGCGAAGCATTGCCGCAGAGCTTCGTGAGCGGCATGATCTGCTCCGCGTCGCGATCGAGCACGCGCTGGGCGTGGTTCCGGCCGGCTCCGCATCGGTCGCAGTTGCAGTCTCTGCGACGCATCGTCGAGCGGTCTTTGCCGCCGTTGCGGAAGCCATGGACGCGCTCAAGACGCGCGCGCCGCTTTGGAAGCGCGAGTGTTATGAAGACGGATCCGCTTGGATCGGCCAAGGTTCTTGATGTTGCGCATCCACGAAGTGCCGGTCACGCCGTTCCAGCAGAACTGCACGATTCTGGTCTGCGAGGAGACGGGTGAAGCCGCGATCTGCGACTGCGGAGACGCCCAACCGGTCCTCGAGCGCCTCAGGCAACTCGGAGTGAAACCGGTCAAGATCCTGTCCACGCACGGGCATCTCGACCACATCGGCGGCACGGCGGCGCTGCAAGACGCGCTTGGTCTGCCGTTCTGGTTTCCGTCCGGCGACGACTTTTGGCGCTTGGCTTTGCCGCAACAAGCCCAAACCTACGGCTTCCCTGCGGTGCGCGTGCCGGAACCCGACCACGACTTGTGCGATGGCGACGTGGTGGAAATCGGTCACTGTCGACTGGACGTGATCCACTGTCCGGGCCACACGCCAGGACACGTCGTGCTCCACGACGCGCAGGGCAAACAGTTGATTGCAGGCGACGTGCTGTTTCGCGGCTCGATCGGACGAACCGATTTCCCGCGCGGCTCTTTCAAGGACCTTGAGCGATCGATCCGAGAACGGCTCTACGTGCTGCCGCCGGAAACCGAAGTTCACTGCGGGCACGGCCCGGCCACCACGATCGGCCACGAGTCGCGCACCAACCCCTTCGTGCGCCTGTGAGCCGGCCGCGCTAACCTGTTGCTTCGATGGAGCGCGAAGTCCTCGAAGTGGACGTGTTGGTGGTGGGAGCCGGTCCTGCCGGCCTCGCCTGCGCCATCGACCTTGCGCGGCGCGCCAAGGCGCGTGAGCAGCAACTCTCGATTCTGGTGCTCGACAAGGCGGAGGAGATCGGCAAGCACCAGCTCTCCGGAGCGGTCATGGATCCGCACGGAATCCTGGAACTCTTCCCGCAGGCGCGCGCGCAAGGCTTCCCCATCCAAGCGGAAGTCGGCGACGACGCGTTGTACTGGCTCACCGAGAAGTCCCAGCGCAAACTCTCCGGCTTGTTGCTGCCGCCGCCGTTCAAGAACCACGGCAACTGGATCGTTTCCGCCGCCGAGGTTGTGCAGTGGCTGGCAGCTCGCGCTGAGGAAGCGGGCGTCGAAGTCTATGCCGGTTTTGCGGCAGCAGGAATGATCTACGACGAGAGCGGCGCCGTCACCGGCGTGCGCACCGTGGACCAGGGCCGCGACAAGAACGGTGCTGAGAAGCCGAATTTCCAGCCAGGCATGGAGATTCGCGCGCGGCTGACCGTGCTGGCGGAAGGCACGCGCGGCTCGCTCACCAAGCAACTGATCGCCAAGAAGAAGCTGCAGGAAGGCCGCAATCCGCAGATCTGGGGCGTCGGTGTGAAGGAGATCTGGGAGCTGCCTGGAGCAGGCATCACCGGCACCGTCTGGCACACCGGCGGCTGGCCCTTGGGCAAGAGCGAATACGGCGGGGGCTGGATCTACGGTCTGCCTGAGCGGCGCGTTTCGATCGGCTTCGTCGTCGGCATGGATCACGGCAATCCGGCCTTCGACTACCACGCCAGCATGCAGGAGTGGAAGACGCATCCCTTCCTCGCGAACTTGCTGCGCGGCGGAAAGTTGTTGCGCTACGGCGCGAAGACCGTGCCCGAAGGCGGCTTGCACTCGATGCCGCGCTTGTGGGGCGACGGCTTCCTGATCGTCGGCGATGCGGCCGGCTTCATGAACGCGGCGCGACTCAAGGGCCTGCATCTGGCGCTGAAGTCCGGCATGCTCGCCGCAGAGGCGGCGGCCGGCGCACTGACCGGCGAGGGCTGCAGCACCGAAGGCCTCGCGCGCTACGAGGCTCTGTTCGAAGCCTCCTGGGCGCACGACGAGTTGTGGAAGGTTCGCAACTTCCGCCAGGGCTTCCAGAAGGGTTTCTTGACCGGATCCTTCTTCGCCGGACTCGGCGTGATGACCGGCGGACGGTTGCCCGGCGGGCGCAAGCCCATGGAATCCGATCACCACCGTTACGCCAAGGACGGCGGTGAGAACGCTCGCGCCAAACCGCGCGTGGACAACGAACTGGTCTTCGACAAACTGACCAGCGTCTACCACTCCGGCACCGTGCACGAGGAGGACCAACCCTGTCACCTCGTCGTACTCGAGCCGGACATCTGCACTTCGCGCTGCACGCGCGAGTACGGCAATCCTTGCCAGCACTTCTGCCCCGCCGCGGTGTACGAGTGGGAAGACGGCAAGGGACTCACGATCAACGCATCCAACTGCGTGCACTGCAAGACCTGCGACATCGCTGATCCGTACCAGATCATCAACTGGGAAGTCCCCGAAGGCGGCGGACCGGCGTACTCGGGTCTGTAGGACCTCTCCAATAAACTCATGCGCATTCGACTCCAAGACAAGGTGGCCGCCGGCCGCGACGACCTCCACGCGATTCTCGTGCCCAAGGGCGCGACGCCGAAGCTTCCTTCCGGAGCGCCGCCCGCGGCGGCATGGAAGTCCGACCTCGAACTCGACGGCGCCGGGCCGGTGTTGGTGCATGGCGCAGGCGGTCAACGCTGGCTGCTGTTGCGCCTCGGCGCGCCGAAGAAGCTCCATTCCGAAGAGGTGCGCGGCGCCGCAGGCAGCGCGCGCAATGCGGCGGAGATCTTCGGCCGCAAGCGGCTCGTGATCGACCTCTCGCTGCTTCCCGCCGGGGACGGCTGGGTGCAAGCGGCTGCGGAAGGCGCCGGCATGGCCGGCTACGACCACGCCGTGATGAAGGAAAAGCGCAAGAAGGCCAAGGTGCGCGAGTGCTTGATCGCCGGTGCCGGCGCTTCAGCAGCCGCCAAGAAAGAAGCCTCCCGCGGTGAACTCGCCGCCGCAGGCAACCTGTTCGCGCGCGAACTGTCGAACCTGCCCGCCAACGTCCTGACGCCGCGCGAGTTCGCGAAACGCGCGCGCAAGGTCGCCGCCAGCAGCGCGCGCGTCAGCGTGCGCGTGCACGGCCGCAAGGATCTGGAGCGCATGAAGGCGGGCTCACTGTTGGGCGTGGCTCAGGGCAGCGCCGAAGAGCCGCAACTCGTGCACCTGGTGTACAAGCCCAAGGGCCGCGCGCGCGGCAAACTCGCGCTGGTCGGCAAGGGCCTGACCTTCGACACCGGCGGCATCTCCTTGAAGCCCTCGGGCAACATGCAGGACATGAAGTTCGACATGTGCGGCGGCGCGGCGGTGCTGGGCGCCTTCCATGCGCTCGCGCTCGGGGCCGAATGCCATTACGAGGTGCACGGCGTGCTCGGTTGCGTCGAGAACATGCCCGACGGCGCCGCGCAGCGCCCGGGCGACATCGTCACGGCCATGAACGGCATGACCATCGAGGTGCACAACACCGACGCCGAAGGCCGTCTGGTGTTGGCCGATTGCCTCACCTACACCGCGCGCAAGATCAAGCCTGATCGCATCTACGACGTCGCCACGCTCACCGGAGCGGCCATCATCGCGCTCGGCCATCTGCACACCGCAGTGCTCGGCAACGATCAGAAGGCGGTAGAGGAAACCATCGGTGCGGGCGCTCGCGCCGGCGAGCCGATCTGGCAGCTTCCTCTCACCGAGGACTACCGTGACCTCACGCGCGGAAGCTACGCCGACCTGCAGAACATCTACGCGCCCGGCCAGGGCGCCGGCACGATCGCGGGCGCGTCCTTCCTTTCCTTCTTCGTGGACGAGGTGCCGTGGGTGCACCTCGACATCGCCGCGACCGCCTGGGAAGGTCCCAAGCGTTCCTACTTCACGCCCGGCGGCCGCGGCCCGATGGTGCGCACCTTCCTCGAGATTTTGAGGAGCTGAGCGTGTTTGCTGCCCTCCTGCTCGCCACGCTCCCACAGTCTCCGGCCGGCTTGGAGGATTGGTTCGGCCGCGAACTCGATGCGCTCACGCAGTTCTACGCGGAGTTGCACGCCGACCCCGAGCTCTCCTTCGCCGAGGAGCGCTCGGCGCAGCGCATGAGCACGCTGCTCCGCAGCGCTGGCTTCACGGTTACGGAGAAGGTGGGTGGACACGGAGTGGTCGGTGTGCTCGAGAACGGCGCGGGGCCGACCCTGCTCTTGCGCTGCGACATGGACGCGCTGCCGATCCTCGAAGAGACCGGCGTGGAGTACGCGAGCCGCAACGAGGGCGTGATGCACGCTTGCGGGCACGACGTGCACATGAGCGCCTGGAGCGGCGCCGCGCGCTTCCTGGCCAGCCATCGGGAGAATTGGTCCGGCACTCTGGTGTGCATCGCGCAGCCGGCCGAAGAGCGCGGTTCGGGGGCGCGCGCGATGCTGGAAGACGGGCTGCTCACCCGTTTTCCGAAGCCCGACTTCTGCCTCGCGCTGCACGTGAAGGCCGAGTTGCCGGTCGGCACGATCGGATCCTGTTCCGGCTACGCGCTCGCCAACGTGGATTCGGTGGACATCATCGTGCGCGGCAAGGGCGGACACGGTTCTACGCCGCACGTGACCCATGATCCGGTGGTGCTGGCCTCGCGCATCGTGCTCGGGCTGCAGACCATCGTCAGCCGCGAGGTCGCGCCCGACGCGCCGGCGGTAATCACGGTCGGCTCGATTCACGGCGGCTCCAAACACAACATCATTCCCAACGAGGTGAAGTTGGAGATCACGGTGCGTTCCTACGCGCCGGAAGTACGCGCGCATCTGCTCGCTGCGATCGAGCGCACCGCCGTGCACGAGGCGCGCGCTGCGGGCTTCCCGGAAGATTTGTTGCCCGAGGTGACGATTTTGAGCGAGTCGATCGACGCCACCTACAACGATCCTGCGCTGGTCGCACGGATGGACGCGGCGATTGCGCGCGCGCTAGGCGACGGTTCGGTGATGCCGGTGGCGCCGGTCACCGGCGGGGAAGACTTCGGCATGTACGGACCCGCCGCCGGTTGTCCGGCCTACTTGTTCTGGCTCGGTGTCACACCGCGCGCTCGGTGGCAGGCTGCCCAAGACGGCGGCGCTCCGGTGCCAGCGGTGCACACCAGCCGATTCAAGCCCGAGCCGCGCGCCTCCCTGCGTGCCGGCGTGACGGCGCTCAGCGCCGCCGCGCTCGAAGTGCTGGCGAAGCCTTCGCGCTGAGCGTTTTAGCCGCGCTGATCCACCGGCTGCCAATCCCGCCGGGCGGAGCCAACGTAGATCTGCCGGGGGCGCACGATGCGCGCTTTCGAGTCACCCATCAATTCGTCCCAGTGGGCGAGCCAGCCGACCATGCGCGCGACCGCGAAGAATACCGTGAAGATGCGCGGTTGGAAGCCCATCGAGGCGTAGATCAAACCCGAATAGAAGTCGACGTTCGGGTAGAGCTTGCGCTCGGCGAAGTAGGGATCTTTCACAGCGGCGCTCTCGAGCGCGCGCGCGATCTGCAACTTCGGGTTGTTTCCGACGACTTCGAAGACTTTCTCGGCGAGTTCTTTGATGACCTTCGCGCGCGGATCGTAATTCTTGTAGACCCGATGGCCGAAGCCCATCAGCCGAAATGGATCTGACTTGTCTTTGGCCTTCTCAACATACT
>JAQBVK010000126.1 GCA_027623585.1 Planctomycetota bacterium | reverse complement strand
GCAGCACCTTCTACAGCGTCGTCAAGATCAAGCTGAGCAAGGCCCCGAAGGGTTCTCCAGCCGCCGCCGTGGGCTACACCATCGAGGTCGAACCGGGTGACGCCAAGGATCTGGTCAAGTACGGTCGGCGTCCCGACTCGCTGGTGGACTTGGGATCGACGAACCTAGTGAATTAGGCTAGGAAGTAGCGCGGCCGTTTCCGCGTTGCCTCTTTCCCCGCCCGGGGGCTAGGATGATCCGGTCCGCGTGACCGGATCCGCCTTTTCCGCCCTCGCTGCCAGCGCCGCCCCCAGTCTGCGCCACGGTTCGGTGCCCGACTTCGCGCGCCGCTCCGGCCGCTACGGGGTGCGCTTCGCGAGCGAAGCTGCCGACCTCGAGCAAGTGCAGCGCCTGCGCTTCGAGGTCTTCAACCTCGAACTTGCCGAGGGCCTCGACGAGTCCTGGCAGACCGGCCTCGACCGCGATCGTTTCGACCCACAGTGCCAGCATCTGCTGGTCACCGACGAAGAGTACGGCCGCGTGATCGGGACCTATCGTCTGCAGACCGGCGAGGCCGCCGCCGCCGGCGCAGGCTTCTACTCTGCCGACGAGTTCCAACTCGATCAGCTTCCGGAAGAAGTGACGAATCAATCGGTCGAGCTCGGCCGCGCCTGCATCGCGCGCGAGCATCGCAATCGCAACGTGCTGTTCCTGCTGTGGCGCGGTCTCGCCGCCTACATGATGTGGCACCGCAAGCGCTGGTTCTTCGGCTGCAACTCACTGACTTCGCGGTCGCCCGACTACGGTCTGCGCACTTGGGAATGGTTGCAGAAGAACGATCACGTGCATCCCGAGTTGCGCGTGGAGCCGCAAGCAGCGTGGCGCTGCGATCCTGCCGCCAGCCCGCACTCCGACCCCGAGGCCGATCGCCCCGTCGAAATCCCGACGCTGTTCGGCATCTACCTGCGCTACGGCGGCATGGTCTGCGGACCGCCCGCGCTCGACCGCTTCTTCAAGACCGTGGATTTCTTCACCGTCCTCGACCTCGCGCGCATGGACGAGGCCACATTCAACTCCTTCGCCCACGACCGGGGGTAGGGGAGGGCCCGCGTATTCTCCAGCGCGTGGCTTCCCTTCGCGCTGCCTTCCGGCTGATTGCAATCGCGCTGAGCATTCTGCTGCTCGCGATCTGTTGGCTGCTGCGCATTCCGGCACGCCTCTTCGGCGCACGGGCAGCGGTCCGACTTCGCGAACGCCAGATGCGCGCGTGGGCACGCGTCGTGCTCGCGCTGATGGGTGCGCGCGTCGAGCGCATGGGCGCTCCGCCGCCGCGCCCCTTCTTCCTCGTCTCCAACCACCTCTCCTATTTGGACGTGCTCGTGCTGTGGAGTCAGACGCGCTGCTCTTTCCTCGCCAAATCGGAAGTCGCGCGCTGGCCGCTGCTCGGTCCGCTGACGCGCGCGGCGGGCACGCTCTACGTGGACCGCGCGCGTCGCGGCGACGTCATCCCCGTCATCGACGCCGTACGCGCACGCCTCGCGCTCGGCGAAGGCATCGTCGTGTTTCCCGAAGGCACTTCCTCGCCCGGCGAGACGGTCTTGCCTTTCCTCAGCAGCCTGTTCGAAGCCGCCGCCGCAACCTCGGGGAGTGTCTCCCTCGCAGCGATTTCATACGATACGGACGACCCGGTCCGGCCGGCTCACCAGCACCTTGCCTGGTGGGGCGACATGGAATTTTCTGGGCACTTCTGGAATCTCTTGATGCTTCCGCGTTTCTGTGCCCGCGTCCACTTCGGCGAGCAGCCGGTGACGGGCGCGGATCGCAAAGTCCTCGCACGCGACGCCCACGCGGCGCTCCTGCGCATCTTCGAGCCAACCGCGCCGTGCCCCGCCGCTTCCTGATCGACGCGCATCGCCGCCTGCTCGACCAAGCCGAGACGCTGGTCACGGCGCTCGATGCCGAGGACTATCGCGCCGGGGTCCCAGCCGCTCAATTGGCGAGCCCTGGCGCACATCTGCGCCACGTGCTCGACATGGTCGGCTGCTTCTTGCGGGGACTCGCATCTGGCGTGGTGGATTACGAGACGCGCGTGCGGGACGAAAGCATCGAAGCCGATCCGATCGCCGGTCTCGCCGCGCTGCAATTCGCGCGCGCTCAACTCGATGAGCTCGCCGGCGCCGAACTTCCGGAGCGCTTGCGCGTCCATGGCGACACGCCGCTCGGCATGGAAGCCGAGCCCGTGCTTGCGGAGAGCACCGTCGAGCGCGAACTTCAATTCCTTCTCAATCACGGCCTGCATCACTTCGCGTTGATCGCTGCCGGTCTGCGCTTGCGCGGCCGCACCGTGCCGCCCGACTTCGGCATGGCGCCGTCCACGGTGCGATGGCTGGCCGAGCAAAGCGGAAGGAATGAATCCGCCACGGAGTCGCAAGCATGTGCACGCTGACCTGGCTGCGCCGCGCCGACGGCTTCGAAGTCTTTTTCAATCGCGATGAATTGAAGACTCGTGAGGTGGAGCGTCCGCCCGAAATTTACGAGCGCGACGGCGTGCGATTTCTGGCGCCGCGTGACAGCAAGGACGATGGCTCCTGGATCGGCGTCAACGATCGCGGTCTCGCCGTCGCGCTGCTGAACCGCTATGTGCCCAACGCGGGCCCCCCCCGCGAAGCCTTCCGCAGCCGTGGTCTGCTCGTGATGGATCTGCTCACTGCGCTGCATCGCGCCGAGGTCGGAGAGCGGCTCGCGGAGACGGATCTTCAGCGCTACAAACCCTTCTCACTCTTTGCCGCGGATCCGGCGGGGCGCGCGCGGCTCTTCGAGTGGACGGGTTGGCACGTCGAAGAAACCGATGATCCCGACGCCATGATGCCGCTGGCTTCGTCCTCCTTCGACCAGACGCTTGCGCGCGTTCACCGCCGCGGAGTCTACGCCGACCTCATCAAGGAGTACGGCACGCCGCCGGACGAAGAAGCGCTGCTCGCCTTCCACCGCAGTCATGCGGGCGGTCCCGGTCCGTTCTCGGTGTGCATGCATCGGCCGGACGCGGACACGCGATCGTTCACGCGCGTGCGCGTCGGCGTCGGCGGCGTCACGCTCCAATGGCAGCCGGGCACGCCGTGCAGTGGCGCGCAAGCGCAAGTGCTGGAGCTCCCGCGGCGCGACCCCGTGCCGACCTGCTCCTAATCCCGCGCGCGGGCAGCCCTGGTGCGGCGCTTCCTGCTGATTTGGTCCGGACTGCTGGCGCTTTCTTATGGCGTATGGACGCTGCGCTCCGATCGCGGATTGGAGCCGGTGCATGAGGCTGCTGAGGCGGCGGGCCTCCGCTGTTTCGACGCGCTCGCGGTTTCGGAGCAGGATGCGGAAGTGCGACGCGCGGAGCGCAAGACGCCGCTCGTCTATGAATTGCGCGCGGCGCAGAGCGTGGACGACGGCGTGCCGGTGTTGTTGCTCCACGGCAGTCCAGGCAGCCACGTGGACTTTCACTCGATCGCGCCCTTGCTTGGCGGCCGCGTGACGATCGCGCCGGATTTGCCCGGCTTCGGACTCTCGCGCCTCGCCGGTCCCTTCGCCGGGGATCTGCCGTCCTATTCCCTGCGCGCCCACGCGGACTACGCGCTGCAGTTGCTTGACGAACTCGGCGTCGCACGCGCGCACCTCGTCGGTTTCTCGATGGGCGGCGGCGTGGCGCTGGAGTTGGCGCAGCGCGCGCCCGAGCGGGTCGCGTCCTTGGCGCTGATGTCGAGCATTGGGGCGCAGGAACTGGAGTTGTTCGGAGGTTACGAGATGAACCATCTCGTGCATCTGGGCCAACTCGGGGCGCTGCGCTTCGCGCGCGGGCTGCTGCCGCACTTCGGAGCGATGGACGGCGCCTTCTTCGGCGTCGAGTACGCGCGCAACTTCAGCGACACCGATCAGCGACCGCTACGCGCGGCGATGCTCGGCTGGGACGGACCGACGCTGATCCTGCACGGCGCGAAGGATTTTCTGGTGCCGCCGGCCGCCGCGCGCGAGCATTCGCGGCTGATGCCGCAGGCCGAGCTGCGCATGCTGCCCGAAGCGAGTCACTTCTTGCCGTGGCTGCAGAGCGAGGAGTGCGCGGCGGCGTTGAGCGCGCTGTTCGACGCGGCAGAAGTCGGCATTGCCTTGCAGCGCGCGGACGTGCCCATGGACTGGCAGACGCGAGCCCACGATCCCTTCGACCCGGCCGAGATCCCTCCCTTCACCGGTTTCGCTCTGGCGCTCGCGATTCTGTTGCTCGCGGCTGCGACGCTGGTGAGCGAGGACCTCACTTGCATCGGCGCGGGCGTTTTGGTGTCCCAGGGCCGGATCGAATTCATTCCCGCCGTGGCCGCCTGCTTTGCAGGCATCTTCATCGGCGACATGCTGCTCTACTTAGCCGGGCGCATGGTCGGCGCGCGCGCGCTCGATCGCGCGCCTTTGCGCTGGATCCTCACGCCGGGTGGAGTGGCGCGCGCGCGCAACGATTTCCGCCGTCGTGGGCTCGCGCTGATCTTCCTGTCGCGCTTCATGCCCGGCTTGCGTCTGCCGACCTACTTCGCGGCCGGAATGCTCAAGGTGGGCGCCGTGCGCTTTGCCAGCTTCTTCGTGCTTGCCGGCTTGGCGTGGACGCCGGTGTTGGTCGGCATCGCGGCCGCGGCGGGGCGTGAAGCCAGCGACATGGTGAATGATTTCGGCAAGTGGGCGCCGTGGGCCGCGGTCGGTCTGATTCTCGCGCTGTTCATCGCCGTCCGCGTCGGAGTCCCGCTGCTGACCTGGCGCGGGCGTCGACTTCTGCTCGGCGCGTGGCGCCGCAAGCGGCGTTGGGAGTATTGGCCGCGCTGGTTCTTCTATCCGCCGGTCGCCTTGTTCGGCGTGCTGATGCCCGCCTTGCGCCACCGCAGCCTGCGTTTGGTGACGGCGGTGAATCCATGCATGTTCAGCGGCGGACTGGTGGGGGAATCGAAGTCGGAGATTCTTGATGCCTTGGCGGGCAGCGCGGGTTCGGCCGACGTTGCGCGGCATTTGCTGCTCGAGCCGGGCGCGGCACCGGAGCGGTTTGCGCGCGCGCGTGCGGCACTGCCCGGCTGGCCGCTGGTGCTGAAACCCGACGTTGGCGAGCGCGGACGCGGCGTGGTGATTGCGCGCGACGAAGCGGCGGCGCTCGCCGCGCTGGAAGCGCATCCGGGACGCTTGATCGCGCAGGAGTACGTCGCCGGCGAGGAGTTCGGCGTGTTCTGGGCGCGGCGGCCGGGAGAAACACGCGGACGCGTGCTCTCGGTGGCGCGGAAGGAGTTGCCGGAGGTCGTCGGCGACGGCAAGTCCACGCTGGAGCGGCTGATCCTCATGCACCCGCGGCATCTCAACATGGGGAACTATTTCCTCGAACTCAATGCGGCCCGTCTCGAGGAAATTCCCGCGGCGGGAGAGTGCGTCGTGCTCTCGCCGCTCGGCACCCACGCGCGCGGCGCGACCTTCCTCGACGCCAACGATTTGCTCACGCCGGAGCTCGAAGCCGCGATCGAAGCCATCTCGAGCCGCTACGAAGGCTTTCATTTCGGACGTTACGATTTGCGCGTGCCGTCGGACGCGGACTTGCGCGCCGGGCGCAACCTGCGCGTTCTGGAACTGAATGGGCTGACGAGCGAACCCGCGCACGTCTACGATCCGGAGGCTTCGCTGTGGGTGGCGTGGCGCACGCTGATCGCGTACTGGCGGCTCGCCTATGCGATCGGGGCGGCCAACGCCGCCGCCGGCGCGCGCCCTTCCACTTGGTCGGAGATTCGCGCCGGTCTGAGCATCCATCGGCGCGCTTGATTCCACGCTCACTCCGCTCGACTCGATGGCGCCGTCGAACTCGAGGGATCGTTCCTCGAAAGAAAGCCGTCGGCATTTCGTCACAATCTGTGATGCTCGACACGGCTCACCGGTCCTTCTCCGGCTTGCTCCTGATCGCTTCGGGCCTGATCGGGCCCTGCTGGCCGCTTCCTGCGATTGCCGACCCCGGCCTGGAGCTGAGTTGGCTCGCCGATCCGGACGAGGTTCACACGGGGGAATGGTTTCTCCCCTTGGTGATGCTGACCAATCGCTCCGCGCATCCCATCGAGGTTCAGAATCCGCTTCTGGGTGGGGAACTGCCTGCAGTGCGAATCCAGGGATCTTCTCAGACTCGCGGCCGAGAAATCGGCACGGACGGCATGGGCTGCGGCCCTTGGCAGCCCGAAACGCGTTCGCGCACCGTGGCTCTGCTGCCCGGCGAATCAGCGTTCTACCTGTACCTCCTCAAGCCTCCGAACGCCTATGCGCCCGAAGCTGCGCGAGAGGAGTGGGAGATTTGGCTGGACGCGTATCCCGGCGGACGCCGGTTCATGAAACGCCTCTCTCTCCTTCCCGGAGAGGGCTGTGGTGAGAGATTGCATTCCCTGTGGGGCGTGGACCTCGAGGAGGCTGAGCCCGACGCGCAACAACTCATGCAGCGCGCTGAAACTCTGGACTGCCAGGGCCGTGAAGACGACGCGCTCTTCATCGCTGCTTGGGTATGGCACAACGATCCGAGGACGGAAGGGCGAGCGCTCGAACTCTTCCGGCTGATCGCGGAGCGTTGGCCGGAGCGCGACTTCGGCCGCTATTCCGCGAGTCTTGCCGTGCTGCTCTCACGCCAGATCGAAGAGCAGCGCCGTCGCGCCGGCGGATCCGGCGGTGAGACTGAGGGCATGCGCTGAGGAGATGGCGGCGCCGTCGCCGACGCTGAGCATCGCGCGGTCATTGCCGTCTTCTTCGCTGCCGATGATTTCGAGAGTGAGCTCGCCGCTCGCGACCTGCAGCCATGCGTGGTGGCCATCGGTGAGTGCGTGCTCGACGCGGGCGCCGGGCGTGAGCCGCGCGAGGCGCACTTCGGCGGCGCTGCGGATCGTGAGCGCGCCGTCACGGCCGTCGGGCGAAGCGATGAGCCTGAGCTGGTTACGCAGTGCCGTTTCGTCGTAGCGCTTCTCCTCGTAACCCGGCTCGATGCCGCGCTGCGTCGGCAGCAGCCAGATCTGCAGCAAGTGGGTCTCTTCCTCGGATGAGGCGTTGTACTCACTGTGGCGGATTCCCGTGCCCGCGCTCATGCGCTGTACTTCGCCGGCGCGGATCACGCCGGCACCGCCGCTCGAATCTTTGTGCGCC
>JAQBVK010000125.1 GCA_027623585.1 Planctomycetota bacterium | reverse complement strand
GATGCCCAGGCCTCCCGCGGCTGCAAGTGGTCGAGCAACTCGCCGAGGCCGTCGGTGGTGCGGCCGTGGTGCGGCAGGACCAGCAGGGCGATCGGGCCCGGATCCAAGCGCCCACGCAACTCGCGCAGCGCGTAGCCGAATTGGTCGCCGAGCACGACCACGCGTTCGGGCGCGCCATGGCCGGCGTGGCAGCGCAGCTCCAAGACCGGGCCTTCGGCGTTGCTCACGCCTGCAACGGCTGCGCGCGTGCCGATCACGCGAATGGAATAGGGAAACAATCCTTCGAGGCGGAGTTCGGCTCCCGGTGCGGCCTGAAGACGCCGCAAACCGCTGCGTGCTCCGAGCAAGCGCAATCCGGCGGCATGATCGGCATCCGCGTGCGACAGTGCCGCCAGTTTCGGCGCGGGCCAGCCGAGCCGGGCGAGTTCGGGCAGCGCGACGCGGTCGATCAGATCCGCGGGGTCGCGCCCGCGACTGCCGAGGTCGTAGAGCAGAGTCTCCTGCGCTCCTCGGACGACGACGCCGAGGCCGTGCCCGACCGGAAGCAGCAAGAGCCCGCCCGGATCTGAAGTGCGCGCGGGCAGCAGGAGCAGGGCCAAGGACGCGGCTCCGCCCCAGCGCGCCAGCATCTTGCGACCATGGCTACGCGCGCGTAGCGCGAGCAGTCCAGCGATCACGGCGATCAACACGCGCGCCGTCGGGAGTTCAGGGCGGGCGAGCGGAGTGCCTGGAAACTGATCCAAGAGTGCGAGCAGAGCGTTCTCGACCGCGGCGAGTCCGGCGAAACCCAGCGCCGCGGGGCCGCTTCCGCCAGGTAACAAGGCGAGCAGTGCGCAGAGCAGACGCGGCGGCAGAGCGAGCGCGCAGAGCGGACTCGCGATCACGCTCCAGGGCTCGAGCGTGCCGCGCATCGTGTGCAGCATCGGCAGGCTTCCACAGGTGGCTGCCGCTGACGCATGCAACGCCTTCGCCCAACCCGGACTGAGTCGGGGTGGTGGCGCGGCCAGCAAACATCCGGTGGCGGAGTAGGAAAGTACGAAGCCGAGACCCTGACGGCTCGGCGCCCCCAAGGCGCACTCGAGGAGGAGCGCTGCGGACCACAGCCTTCCGCCGGCCATGCTGCGGCCGCTGCGCGCCGCTGCATCGCGCAGCAACAAGGCGACCCAAGCGCGCACCACGGCCGGTCCCGCGCCGGCAAGACCGCCGAGTAGAAGAAGGGCCGGCCAGCGCACTAGCAGAGCGCGCGTGGCGGGCAGTCGACGCAGGAGTGCATCCCAGAGCCAGAAGTGCAGACCGCTGACGGCCAACAGATGGAGGAGGCCGAGGCGCCGATAGGACTCGCGCAGATCATCCGGCAGTCCTTCCCAATCCGCGAGCAGCAATGCGCGCGCGATGCCGGCTGCTGCGAGCGGGAGTCGCGCGTCCAAGCGCTCGCGAAGGAACTGGCGAAGCGCGTCGAGTGGGCGAGTTGCGCGCAGTCCATGGACCCGCAGCCGTGCCAGGGAGAGCCAAGGGCGCTCCGCCGAACCCGAGAGCAGTCCTTCGACCCGCAAGCGATCGCCCGCCACAGGCGGCGCGCTGCTTTCCCAGCGACCTTCCGCGTGCCATCGAGTACCGCAGCCCCACGCCGACGCGTCGCGGACTTCCAAGCTCGCGCGGATCCAGCCGTTCCGGCTTGCCGTCCACGCACGCAAGATCGCGTCCACCGCGACCGGTCGGGACTCGAAGCGGCAACTCGGCGCGGGCGCAGGCAGTCGCGCCGCGCCGTGCAGCGCAGCGGCTCCCAGGATGGCGGCGATGGCCCAACGGAGGCGCCCGCTCCACGCGGCGAAAAGCGCGCCTAGTGCTCCGGCGAGGGCACCGCCTTCCAACGCCGGCCGCATGGCAGCGAGCCCCTCAGGAGCCGCGAGCCGGCAGCCCGCGCCCAGGAGGCAGATCCATGCTGCCGCCGAAGTCCAGGCGCGGGCGCCCATCCATGCGACACCACGCGTCTGACCGGTCGCGGTGACCTAGAATCCGCGCATGATCGAGCCTCGCGTGCTCTACCCAGGGAGTTTCGACCCCCTCACGCTCGGTCATCTCGACTTGATCCAGCGCGCCGTCGCGCTGTTCGGATCGGTTGAAGTGGCGGTGGCGGAGAACTCTTCCAAGCTGGCTTTGTTCAGCGTCGAGGAGCGACTCGAGTTTCTGCGCGCCGAGACAGGCGCGATGCCGGTCAAGGTCGAGCACTTCCGCGGTCTGGTGGTGGAGCATGCGCGCGCGCGCGGCATCGCGATCCTTCTGCGCGGCATCCGCACCGTGACCGACTTCGAATACGAATACCAGATGGCGATGACTAATCGGCAACTCGCGCCCGACGTCGACACTGCCTTCATCATGCCGAGCGAGGACTATGCTTACCTCTCGAGCCGGCTGATCAAGGAGGTCTACGCCGCCGGCGGCGAACTGCGCCGCTTCCTGCCCGAGCGCGTGCACGCGGCGCTGACTGCGCGCCTGCGCCGGACGAACTGATTCTCATGCGTACCGTTCACACTTCCCACGCTCCGGCCGCGATCGGACCCTACAGCCAGGCGTTGATCGCTGGCGGCTTTGTTTTCACCAGCGGACAGATCGCGCTCGATCCGGAGACCGGCGTGCTGGTCGGAACCGACGCTGCGGCGCAGGCGCAACAAGTGTTCGCGAACCTGCGCGCGGTGCTCGAGGCTTCAGGCAGCGGTCTGGCGAAGGTCATCAAGACCACCGTGTTTCTTGCCGACATGAAGGATTTTGTCGCAGTGAACGCGGTCTACGCCGAGGCCTTCGGCGCGCACAAACCGGCCCGTTCCACGATTCAAGCCGCCGGGCTTCCCAAGGCCGCCTTGGTCGAGATCGAATGCGTCGCGCAGTTGGCAGACTGAGACCATCAATCGGACTCAGCCGCGCGGCAGCGGCGCCGAGGGCGCGCCGCGGGGTGGGAAATCCTTCACCAAGACCAATGCGATCCCTCCAAGGATCGTGACCGAAGCCAGCATCAGGCGCTGCGTGAGTCCTTCGCCGAGGAACACGACCCCGCCGAGCGCTGCCAAGACCGGCACGCTGAGTTGCACGGTCGCGGCCGAAGTCGCGCGGAGGCTCGGCAGCGCCGAGTACCAGATCGCGTAGCCCACGCCGGAAGCCAAGGCTCCCGAAGCGATCGCGTAGCCGATTCCGAGCCCGTCCCACGCGGAACCTGCCCCATTCCAGAGACTCCAAAGCAGAGCCAACGGCGTCGCGCGCAAGAAGTTTCCTGCGGTGACGCGTACGGGATCGCCGGCGCCGCGTCCGCGCAAGGAGTAGACGCCCCATGCGAAACCCGCGCCCAGCATCCACAGGGATCCAACGAGAGGCGGCGCGGTGAGGCCCGGCAGCAACAGCGCGATCAGTCCGCCGAGCGCGAGCAGCAGGCCGACGCACTGACGCCCGCTCAAACGCTCACCGCGACGGACGCCCTGTCCGATCATCGTGGCTTGCACGGCGCCGAACAGCAGCAGCGCGCCGGTTCCTGCCGAGAGGCTTCGATAGGCGAGTGAGAAGCCTGCGGCATAGGCGAACAACGCGAGCGCGGACAGCCAGTTTCCAACACCTTGTCGCGCACCGCGCCGACTCTGAGCCAACACCGCCAGGGTGATCGCGCCGGAAGCTAGGCGCAGACTCGTGAAGTGCGCAGCATCCAGCGCGGATCCGCGCAACGCGACGCGGCACAGCAAGGAATTGCCGGCGAAGGCGGCCATGGCCAACGCAGTCAGGCAGAGCAGGCGTGAACGGCTCATTGCTTCCCTGCGAGTGAGCGCGCGAGGACGTCGAGCGCCCACAGTGTGAGCACCAGGAACGCGGAAGGCACCAGCAGGATCCACCAGCAATCCACCAGCGGATTCAGCGCGGCGAGGCCGTCGGCGGCGAGGATGCCCCAAGACACGGCGGGCGCCTCGACGCCCAGGCCCAAGAAGGAAAGAAAAGCTTCCATCAAGACCACGCGCGGCAGCGTGAGCATCAGCAAGCTGCCGGCCACCGGCGCGAGATTCGGGAGCAGATGGCGGAACAACACGCGCGCGCGCCCGGCGCCGCCGGCTTGTGCGGCGAGGATGAAGGCTTGACCGCGCAGACGCAGCGTTTCGGCGCGGGCAACGCGCGCAGCGGGCAGCCAGAACAGGAGTCCGACCGCGAGGAAGAACACGTGCAGGCGGCCGAAACCGAGCACGGCCATTTCCGCGCGATATTCCTGCAGCAGGGCGAGTAGGAACAACAAGAAGACCACCATCGGCACGCTCTCCAAGGCATCCGCCGCGCGCATCATGAATCGCTCCCCGCGTCCGCCGAGTTGAGCTGCGAAGGCTCCGTAGGGCACGCCAACCGCAAGCGCCACCAGTGCGCCGAGCACGCCGACCAGCAGGGACACGCGCGCGCCCGCGAGCGCGCGCGCGAGCAGATCTCGCCCGAGCGGATCGGTGCCGAGCAGCGGCGCCGCGCTCCACGCCGGTGGCGCAAGCCGCGCCTCTGCATTCATCGCCGCCGGATCCGGCAAGGGCAGCCAGGGCGCGGTCCAAGCCGCCGCGGCGAGCAGCAGCAGCCAAGTCAACGCGAGCATCCGCGGCCAGGCTCGGCGAGGAGGGGGGATCAGGAGAGCCCCTCCGCGCGTGGATCGAGTTTTGCGATCAACAGATCGGCGGCCAAGGTGCATAGTCCGAGCAGCGCCGTGAACAGAACCGTGGCGCCGAGCGCGAGCGTGTAGTCGCGATGCAGCGCGGCTTGGACGAAGTGCGTCCCGAGTCCCGGCAGGCCGAAAACCTGCTCGACCACCAACGAACCCGTGAGCGCCGCGGCAGCCGCGGGTCCGAGGAAAGCTGCGGCCGGGACCAGCGCGGGCCGGAGCACGTGCCGGCGCAGGATGTGGCCATCGCTGAGTCCGCGCGCGCGCGCAGCGCGGACCGCGGGTCCGCCGAGGATCTCACGCGCGGAAGCGTGGACCAGGCGCAGCACCTGCGCGGCGAGCGGCAGCCCGAGGCTTAAGCAGGGCAGTAGCGCATGGCGGAGCCCACCGAGGCCAGCGGGTGGCAACCAACCGAGACGGAAAGAGAAGATCAGCACCAAGACGCCTGCCAGCACGAATCCGGGCACGGCGAGTAGCGCGGTGCCGGCGCCGAGCGCAGCGGCTTCCGCCCAACCTCCGCGACGTGCTGCCCACAGCCCGAGAGGGACGCCGAGCAGGAGCGCGAGCAACAAGGCGCCGCCGCCGATGCCGAGCGAAACCGGCAGCGCGTCGGCGAGGATCTGCTTGACCGGCGTGTCTCGATAGCGAAGGGAAGGACCGAAGTCGCCGCGCAGCAGACCGCTGAGCGCGGACCAGTACTGTTCGACCAGCGGACGATCGAGGCCGAAGCGGGCATCGAGGGCGGCGCGCACTTCAGGGTGCAGTTCTCGCTCGCCGTCGAAGGGCCCGCCGCGGGTGCCGCGCACCAGCAGAAATGCTGCCGCGTGCACGATCAGCACCGTCACCAATAGCGCGACCAAACGGCGCAACAGGCGCGGCGCGTTCACGGCCGCGACCCCAAGGCGCTCCAATCCACGTAGCCGCGCGGATTGGGAACGAATCCGGTGAGCCGCGGCGCCACCAACTCCTGGTTTGCGTCCACCAGCAAGGGAAGAATCGCGGCGCTGCTCAGCAATCGCTCTTCCGCACGCGCGAGCAAGGCGAAGCGCGCCGCCGAGTCGGGCGCGGCGGCGGCGGCATCCAGCATTGCGTCGTACTCGGCGTCGGCGAAGCCGGTGCGATTGTTGGGATCGCCGGAGCGGAAGATCGCGAGGAAGGTTTCCGGGTCGAGGTAGTCGCCGACCCAGGACGAACGCGAGAGTTGGTACTCACCGGCGCGTTCGGCGGCGCGCGCCTCGCGCCCTTCCAATCCGAGCACCCTCACTTCGAGACCGAGCGTCGTGCGCCACTGCTCACGCAGCACGGCGGCGAGATCCCGGCCGAGTTCGCTCGAAGGCACCAAGAGTTCAGGGGTCGCGACGCCGCCGCGCGCCCGCCACGCGGCCAGATGCCCGCGCGCCGCCGCCGGGTCGTATTGCAGCGGATCCATGCGCGGCTCCCAGCCGTCAAGCAGGGGAGGAACCAATCCGCTCGCCGCTTCGCGCAGTCCACCCAGCGCGGCAGCCAGCGCCGCTCGATCGATCGCGCGCGCCAGCGCCAGGCGCAGGTCTGGATCGCGAAGTTGTGCGTCGCGCAGATTGAAGCGCAGAAAGATCGCGGCGAACTGCGGCGTGGGGTGAAAAGCGTCCGCATGCTCCTCACGCAGTCGTGGTGCGGCGAGCCGCGGCACCTGCGGCGCGTAGTCGGCCTCGCCAGCCAAAAACAGATTGAGCGCCGTGAAGGGCGACTCCACCGCGAGAAAATCGAGCACGCCGAAGTGCAGGCGCTGCGCGTCCCAGTAGTGCGGATTAGGCTCCACGCGCACGCGATCTCGGACGCGGCGGAAGCGCAGTCGGTACGGACCGCTGCTCACGAAGGGGTCGGCTTGCGAGCCTGGCGGCAGCGCGCGCTGCGCGGCCGGCACCGGCGCCAGCGGCCACAAGGCCGTGAGTTCCGCGAACTGAGGTTTCGCTTCGGTGAAGCGCACGTGAATCCGCTCGCGCCCCGCAGCGTCCGCGCTCGCTTCGAAGTGGGCGTTCGCGAGCCAATTGCGATAGGGCGCGGCCGTTGCCGGATCGATGAGCCGCTCCCAAGAAGCGAGGATGTCGGCGGCGCGCAAGGCCGAGCCGTCCGACCAACGCAGTCCAGCGCGGAGCAGGAAACTCCACTCACGCCCTACGGCATCATGCTCCCAGGACTCGGCGAGGTCCGGTAGGGGCGTGGCGCCGTCCGCCGAGAGCCGGGTCAGGCCCGCGTGCAGGGCGACCGCGATGCGCGCCTCCGCCGTGCTGCTGCCCAACTGCGGGTCGAGCAGGGCGGCATCGCCGCCGTTCAGGATCACCAGTTCGGCGCGCGGCGGAGCGCAGGCGGCCACGACCGCCAGCGCCAGAATCGCGAGCGCGCGGCGCACGCTCGAAGCATAGCGGGGGGGGTGCGCGGGTTTCTAGAATCGCTGAGGTGAGTGCGAGTCCTCTGCTGGAGGTGCGTGGCCTGCGCCTCGTGGCGGAAGCGGCGGCCGACTCTACCCC
>JAQBVK010000124.1 GCA_027623585.1 Planctomycetota bacterium | reverse complement strand
GTAGGCGAACTCGGACCCTGGCGCGAGCATTGCGGCACCCTCGCCGAACACCTTCCGGCCGGGGCGGAGCGCGTGCTCGACCTCGGCACTGGTCCGGGCGCTGGGCCGAGCGCTTCAGCGAGGACGGGCTCTGCGCATTGCTGTCGAGCGCGGGTCTCCGCATGATCTCCTGCACGCCGCGCCTGCGCGGCTACGGCTGGCTCGCGATTGCCGAACGGCCGCAACGGGCGATCGACGGCGCGGCGGGAATGGCGGCGCAACCGTACACTGTGCGGCTCGGAAAACGCCGTGAAAACGCTCGCACAACGTCAGGACGTCCGCAATATCGCGATCATCGCGCACGTGGACCACGGTAAAACCACGCTCGTGGACCAATTGCTGCGCCAGAGCGGCACCTTCCGCGACGGAGCCGAGCTCAGCGAGCGTGTGATGGACAGCATGGACCTGGAGCGCGAGCGCGGCATCACGATCGCCGCAAAAAATTGCTCCTTCCTCTACAAGGGCATCCGCATCAACGTGCTGGACACGCCGGGACACGCCGACTTCGGCGGGGAAGTCGAGCGCGCGTTGCAGATGGTGGACGGCGCGATTCTGTTGGTGGACGCCTCCGAAGGCCCGCTGCCGCAGACGCGCTTCGTGCTCGGCAAGGCGCTGGCCGCGCACCTCAAAGTGGTGGTGATCGTCAACAAGGTCGACCGTCCTGACGCGCGTCCCGAGGAAGTGCTTCAAGAGATCTACGACCTCTTCATCGATCTCGACGCCGACGACCAGCAGATCGAGTTTCCGGTGCTCTACGCCGTCGGCCGCGACGGCGTGGCTGGACCGACCCTCGATGCGCCGCGCACGAGTCTGCAGCCGCTTTATAACGCGATCCTCGAGCACATGCCGCCGCCTTCCTACGATCCGGACGCGCCGTTCCAGATGATGGTGTCGAACCTCGGCTGGTCCGACTTCGTCGGACGCTTGGCGGTGGGCCGGGTGGTGAACGGTTCCGTGCACAAGGGCGATCGCTTGGTCCGGATGGGACGCGACGGCGAGCCGACCGCGATGCGCAGCACTTCCTTGGCGGTCTATGAGGGCGTTGGGTTCCGCACGGTCGAAGAATTGAAGGCCGGCCAGATCGCGATTCTGGCAGGCGCTGAGAACGCTGAGATCGGCGACACAATTTGCGCCGAATCCGCGCCGAAAGCACTCAAGCGCGTGGCGGTGGACGAGCCGACCATCGCGATGCGCTTCGCGGTGAACAATTCGCCGTTCTCAGGACAAGAAGGCAAATTCGTGCAGTCCACCAAGCTGCGCGAGCGCCTGCTCAAGGAAACCTTGCACAACGTGGCGCTGCGTGTCGTCGCCAACGAGGGCGAGGACACCTACACCGTGCAGGGCCGCGGCGAGTTCCAGATGGCGATTCTGCTCGAGACGATGCGCCGCGAAGGCTTCGAGCTCACCGTCGGCCGTCCGGAAATCATCTTCCAAACGAACCCGACCGGGGAGAAGCTCGAACCGATCGAGCACTTGTTCGTGGACTGCGACGAACCCTACGTCGGCGTCGTCACGCAGAAGCTCTCCGAGCGGAAAGGGCGCATGATCAATCTCGTGAACCACGGCCACGGGCGCGTGCGGATCGAGTTCAGCGTGCCGTCGCGAGGGCTGATTGGCTACCGCACCGAATTCCTGACTGACACGCGCGGCACCGGAATCATGAACGCGATTTTGCTCGGCTACGAAGGGTGGCGCGGCGAGATCGAGGCCCGCAACACCGGATCGCTGATTTCGGACCGCTCCGGCGAGGCGGTTGCTTACGGATTGTTCGGCCTGGAGCCGCGCGGCATGCTGTTCGTGACTCCGGGCACGCGCGTGTACGAAGGCATGATCATCGGCGAGCACAACCGCGAGAATGATCTCGACGTCAACCCCTGCCGCACCAAGAAACTCACCAACGTGCGCGCCTCGGGCAGCGACGACGCGGTTCAACTCACGCCGGTGACCCCGTTGACGCTGGAGCGCGCGATCGAGTTCATTCGCGTGGACGAACTGGTCGAGGTGACGCCGAAGAGCATCCGGCTGCGCAAGGCGGTTCTGCCGGCGAATCGCCGCAAAGGCGGACGCGTGCTCGGCAGCGCCTGACTGCAGGGTAGAGTGGGAGCATACTCCCGAACGGCACCATCCACGAGGTCGGCCGCTACTCCACGCGAGCAGTCGCTGAGTTACACCGGGCATTGCTCGAGGAACACGGCATCGAGGCCTTCGTCGCCTCCGATGACTGCGGCGGGATGTGGACGGGGCTGACCTCGGTGCAAGGCGCCCGGCTGCTGGTCGCGGACACGGAGCTCGAGCAAGCCAAGTTGATCCTCGCTGATAACCCGGCGCAAGACTGAGCCGCCCCCGCGCGGGCATGATTGAGGCGTGCCGGAACCGCGCCTCCCCGCCGACGAAGCGTTGCAGCGACTCTTGGAGGGCAATGCTCGCTACGCCTCCGACGTGCGCAGCCTCGACTCCCTGCTGAGCCACCATCGCAAGGCCGAGCAGGCGCAGGACCAGCAGCCCATCGCGATCATCCTTGGCTGCTCGGATTCGCGCGTGCCGGCCGAGATCGTGTTCGATCAAGGACTCGGCGATCTGTTCGTGATCCGGATCGCGGGCAACATCGTCGCTCCCTCGCACGTCGGCAGCGTCGAGTTCGCGGCGACGCGCTTCGGCACTCAACTTGTGATGGTGATGGGGCATACCCGCTGCGGTGCGGTGCAAGCAGCGTTGGAGTCCGGGCCCGCGGACAGTTTGAATCAGGAGTCCATCGTCGGACGCATCCGCCGCGCGATCGGCAAACTGCCGCCGGTGGCAGAGGGGGACGTCGAGGAGCAAGCTCGGGTGCTCGAGGAGGCTGTTCGCACGAACGTCCGTGCTTCCGCCGAAGCCTTACGGCACGGATCCTCGATGCTGGAGGAGATGGTTCGGATGAGGAAGCTGCGGATCGTGGCGGCGATCTACTGCCTGGATAGCGGAAGGGTCGAGTTGCTCGACTAGAGGGCATCATCTTGCCCTGGAGAGGCCGGAGAGGCCCCTTGGGCCGTGATCGGAGGGGTTGGGCATAAAAAAGCACTATAAATCTGCTGTTTATGGCGTCACAAAGGCGTATTGCGAGCGAAAGCCCAATAGCCATGAGCCGGACCATCTCCTTCCTTGACCTCGCCGAAGGCCTCACCCGTGAGAACTTCGATGAGCAGGTGGACGAACGACTCGCCGAAATCGAGCGCGACGACCTGGCGGTCAGCTTCGACTTCGAACGCCGTCCGCGCAGCGCGAACGCGCGCGACCCTTACCGCTCCGACCTCTCGCGCATTCCGATGATGAATCGCGCCCAGGAGCAACGGTTCTGCATCGCGCTGGAGCTGCTCTGGCTGCGCTTGCAGAAGCTGCGCGAAGTCGATGCTCCGGATGTCGCGGCGGGTGCCCGTCTTCGCCAAGCCAACCAGGACTACCTCGCCGCCCGCAATGAGCTGATGGAGCGCAATCTTCATCTGGTGTTCCGATTGCTCATGAAGTACCGCCACGTCGGCGTGCCGATGGACGACCTCGTGCAGGAGGCCAATCTTTCTCTGTTCCGCGCAGTCGAAAATTTCGACTTCCGCCGCGGCGTGCTGTTCAAGACCTACGCGGGTTACTGGATCAACCAGGCCTTCTTGAACGCGATCTACAACCAATCGCGCACCGTGCGCGTGCCCGCCTACATTCAGAAGGCGATGAAGAAGCTGCGCCATGCGGCTTCGACGATGGAAAGCGGGTTCGAGGACCTGAACGCCACGGCGCGAGCGGCGGAAGTGGATCCCGACCTCGCGGCGACAGCAGTCCAGGGCAACCGCTACACGATGTCGCTGAACCGCACCGTGGACACCGCGGAGACGACCGAGATGGTGGACCTGATCGAGGCGCCTGCGCTCGAGAACGGCCCGCCCGTCGAAGAGCAACACCACTTGCGCCAGCACCTCTTCGAAGCGGTGGCTCAGCTCACCCAGCGCGAGCAGACCGTTCTGCAGATGCGTTACGGCATGGCCGGCCAAGCGATGAACACGCTGGCCGAGGTCGGCAAGGTTCTCGGCATCTCGCTCGAGCGAGTTCGCCAGATCCAAGCCGGCGCTTTGGAGAAGATTCGCTCAGGGTTCAAAGGACCGTCCTTGGAGCATTTCGCTTGATGCGCGGCTAGGCTGCCGCACAAGACCATGCGGCAGCCTCCGCCTTTTCTATGCGCGATCCTGGCGTTGCTGACTTCTTGCGGCGCTGAGGAATCTGCGAGTGCAGAAGCCGCGAACGGTGGCGGCGCTCCCGGCGCGTTCACCTTTCCCGTGACCTTCGTGCCTTTGGTGACCGGCGACGTTGAGGAAAGCGTCGAACTGGTGGGAGACGTGGAGACGATGCATCGCGCGGAGCTCGCCTTCGAGCGCGCCGGCCGAGTGATCGAAATCACTTGTGACTCAGGCGACGAAGTGCAAGCCGGCGCGGTGCTGGCGCGCCTGGACGCGTCGGTCATCACCGCCGAACTCGCCGCAGCGCGCGCCGCGGAGCGTGCTGCCAGTGCGGACGCGGACCACGCCACGGCTGAACTCCAGCGCGCCCAAAAACTGGGCGACACCTTGGCCCAGAGTGAGCGCGATCGATGGAAAACCGAGACTGCGGTGCGCACGGCGCGCGCGGCTCAGGCGACAGCGGAAGTCGCGCGATTGGTCGCCTTCGAAGAGCAGTGCACTTTGCACGCGCCCTTCGACGGCGTCTTGGTGATGCGCCATCTCACGCTCGGCAGTCACGCGCAGGCGGGCACTCCGGTCTTCGAACTGGTCGACGCGAAGCAACTTGAGATCCGCCTCGAACTTCCGGCAAGCCTCGCCGCGAGCGTGCGCGAAGGCGAGACGGTGCGCATCGCCGCTCTGGGTGGAGCTGATTTGACCTTGCCCTTGCTGAAGGTGCTGCCCTCAGCCGATCCCGGCACGCGCACTTTCCGCGCTTTGCTCCGACCCGACGAAGCCACTTCCACTGCCGCCGGCCTACGGCCGGGTGGATTCGTGCGCGCGCACCTTGTGGTGCGTCGCGCAGTGGGCGCGATGGTGGTGCCGCGCGATGCCTTGATGGAGAGTCCGCAAGGAACCACGGTGATGCTTGCTGATCTGGACGAAGGCGGAGGACCTCCGCTCGCCCGGCTGGTACCGGTTGCCGTGCTCGCGCGCGATTCCGACCGCGCCGCGATCCGCGCGCTCGGCGGAGATCTCATCGCGGGCACGGCGGTACTCGTCACCGGCAACGACAACGTCTTTCCGGGCGCGCCGCTACGCCTTCAGGAACACCGCGCGATCACTCCGCAATAAGTAGTGGATCCGGTCCAATTCTCCGTCGCGCGTCCCTACTCGGTGGCGGTGGCCGTCATCCTCGCGCTGCTGTTCAGCGTGCTGGCGTGGCAGCGCATTCCCGTGCAGATGAAGCCGACCGTGGATCGGCCGATGATCAGCATCACGACGATCTACCGCGGCGGAAGTCCGGTGGAGGTGGAAGAGCAGATCACGCGGCCGATCGAAGATCTGCTTCAAGGCGTGGATGGCGTGCAGAAGTTGCGCTCCTCGTCGATCGAAGGCATGAGTTCGGTCAGTCTCGAATACGGCTGGGGCGTGGACAAGGAGCGCGCCCTGGTGGACGTGGTGAACAAACTTTCTCAACTGCAGGCCTTGCCGCAGGATGCCGAAGAGCCGATCGTCGCGTTGACGGGGCCGATGGACCGAGAGATGGCGACCTGGATCGTCAGTACCTCTCCCTATTCGGCGGATCGGGTGCGCCAGATCGTGGCGGACGAAGTCGAGCCTCAGCTCGAACGCGTGGACGGCGTGGCTGCCCTGCTGGTGGTCGGCGGAGAAGAGCGCGAGGTGCGCGTGCTGCTGGATCCGGAGCGGCTCGCGTCGCGTCGCGTGAGTTACGACGAAGCGATCGCCGCCTTGCGCGCGGGATATCTCGACCGCCGCGGCGGCACCGTGGAGACCGGTACGCGACAGATTGCGGTGCGCACGGTCGGGCGCGATCCAGATCCGCGCGCGATCGCCGACGTGGTGGTGCGGCGCGACGCCGGCGGCACGATCTTGGTGAGCGACGTGGCCGACGTCGTGGACGGCTACCGCGAACTCTCCAGCATCGTGCGCGGTGCCGGTCAGCGCGTGGTCGCGATCGGCGTGCAGCGCGAAGCGGGCGCGAACGTGGTCGAAATGATCGAAGGCGTGGAAGCGCAACTCGCGGTGCTCAACCGCAGTTTCGAGGAGCGCGGCCTGGATCTGAAGTTCGAGCCGGTCTACCGCGACACCACCTATCTCAATCAGGCGCTCGACTTCGTGTGGGGTAACTTGCGGCTGGGCGCCGCGCTCGCGGTCGCCGCGCTTCTGCTGTTCCTGCGCTCTTGGCGCAGTGTGGTAGTGGTCGCCCTTTCCATTCCCATTTCACTCGCGATGGTGTTCATGGTCATGGACGCTCTCGGCCGCACCATGAACGTGGTGAGCTTGGCCGGACTCGCCTTTGCGGCCGGAATGGTGGTGGACAACGCGGTGGTGGTGCTTGAGAACTCCTTCCGTCACATGGAGTCGGGCAAGAAGGCGCGTGAAGCCGCCGAAGTCGGTGGTCGAGAAGTGTGGGGTGGCGTGCTTGCGTCCACGCTGACCACGATGGCGGTGTTCTTGCCGATCCTTGGCGTGCAGGAAGAAGCCGGTCAGCTCTTCGCCGACATCGCGATCGCGATCGCCGCGGCGGTGGGATTCTCCCTGGTGGTTGCCTTGACCGTGGTGCCGACCTTGGTTGCGCTGCTGTTCCGGCGCAAAGGGCCACGCGGGCAGAACGCGAAACCGCGGCGCACGCCGATCACGAACGCTTACGGCCGCGCCGCCACTCGGCTCTCCGGCCGCGGCGCGAAGAGCGTGGTCGCGAAGTTGGCGGTGGTTGCGCTGGTGATCGTGGTTTCGATCGCTTCGCTCGGACTGGTCCCGCCCGCGGGCTACCTGCCGACCGGCAACGCCAACCTGATCTTCTTCTTCAGCGGTCCCATCCCCGGCACGCGCCCCGAGGCGCTTGAGGCGGCGATGAAGCCGGTGGAAGATTGGATTCGCGCGCAGCCTGAGACCGGGCGTTATTTCATGGTGTTCGCTTCACTGTTCAACGGCGGGGG
>JAQBVK010000123.1 GCA_027623585.1 Planctomycetota bacterium | reverse complement strand
CGTGGCCGGCCAACCGGCGGCAGCCGCCACCCCGACCGGCCTCTCACTGTCGCGCTTCACGTCGCACGCGGCGGTGGTGCAGCTCATCGAGCGAACGCGCGCAGAGGAAACCGTGCGCCGCGTGCTCGAACTCGAGCGCCCCGGAGACCTGCCTGATCTGGTGGTGCAGATCACGCTCGCTCCGGCCGGCCCCGGCCGCCGGCTGTTCGCGATCCAGGATCTGCGCAGCGACGCCGCGCTCGAGCGCCGCCGCCGCTCCTTCGTCGCCAACGCGAGCCACGAGTTGAAGACGCCGATCGCCGCGCTGATCGGGCTGCTCGACTTGATTGAAGAACTGCCCAAGGATGCGCACGCCGATCTGCTCGCGCGCGCGCAACGCAACGCGCACGCGCTCGCCAACATGGCGGACGATCTGCTGCAACTCGCGCGTGCCGAGGATCCGGACTGGCGCATCCGCTTCGAGAAGGTGGACGTCGGCGCCGCGGTCGCCGAGGTCTGCGAGGAGTTGCGCGCCCGCGCCGAAGCCAAGGGTCTGGCCTTATGTTTCGAGGGTCCGGCGGCACCGCTCACCCTGTTGAGCGATCACGGCGCGATCCAAACCGTCGCGCGCAACCTGATCTCGAACGCGATCAACTACACCGCCCAAGGCGAGGTCCAGGTAATCGTCACCAAGGAATCCGCCGGCGCTTCTCTGACCGTGCGCGACACCGGTCCCGGCATTGATCCCGCAATCCTTCCTCAGATCTTCGAGCGCTTCTTCCGTGACGATCCGGCCCACAGTCGCGCGAGTGGCGGCACCGGCCTCGGCCTCGCGATCGTGCGCAACTTGCTCGGCCGCATCGGCGGCCGCATCAGCGTGCAGAGCCGGCCGGGGGAAGGCTCGATCTTTCGGGTCGAACTCCCGGAGCAGGCCAGCCGTCCGCTGCCGGGTGCCGGGCTGGCGCAGTTCCGGTGATCATTGTGGGTGAAGATTGGCGTTGACCACTCCCGTGACCTTCCCACGGTTTGACGGACACCAGAGATACGGTCAATCTGACCGAGGAGGACTCTGTGACCCGAAGACTGAGACGCACCTTCACCGCCCAGCAGAAGGCTGTGCCGTGTAACGAAATTACTTCCGATATGACCTGACGGTCCAGGGGTCAGATCCCGCCTCTCTCTCGGCGCGCCCAGCGCCCCACTCAGCCTGTCCGCTCAGGGCTTCCACCAGATCTTCAAGTGGCCTTCACATTCGGGGCTTAGTGTTCAGGCAGATGAAGAAGCAACTCACTGCCGCCGCGGCGCTCGCCGCCGCCTTTCTCGCGGGTGCCGCCACCCTCACGGCCGCCCAGCAGCCGGAGGCCTCGGTCCAGGACGCGTCCTACGGGGCGATCAAGATCGACGCCAAGATCGGCAAGTACCAGCCCGGCGCTCCGGTCTCGGGCAGCCTGAAGTCCATCGGTTCGGACACGATGAACAACATGATGGCCTTGTGGACAGAGGGTTTCCGCAAGTTCTACCCCAACGTGCAGATCGAAGTCGAGGGCAAGGGCTCCGCCACCGCGCCGCCAGCTCTGGCCAACGGCACCGCCCACTTCGGGCCGATGTCGCGCCCGATCAAGGCTGAGGAGAGCGACGCCTTCGAGAAGAAGTTCGGCTACAAGCCGACCGAGGTCCGCACCTCGGTGGACGTGCTCGCGGTCTACGTGCACAAGGACAACCCCATCGCCAGCCTCTCGCTCGAGCAGGTGGACGCCATCTTCTCCAAGACCCGCAAAGGCGGCTGGGAGAGCGACGTCACGACCTGGGGCGACCTGGGCCTGACCGGCGAATGGGCCGACAAGCCCATCTCCCTCTACGGCCGCAACTCCGCTTCGGGCACCTACGGCTACTTCAAGGAGAAGGCGCTGTTCAAGGGCGACTACAAGGACACCGTGAAGGAGCAGGCCGGTTCCTCGGCGGTGGTCCAGGGCGTGGCCTCGGACAAGTACGGCATCGGCTACTCGGGCATCGGCTACAAGACCGCCGACGTGCGCGCGGTGGCGCTCGCAAAGAACGCCAAGGACAAGGCCTACGAGGCCGACATGCAGAACGCCTACAGCGGCAAGTACCCGATCGCGCGCTTCCTGCTGCTCTACGTGAACCAGGAGCCGGGCAAGTCCTTCGATCCTCTGCGCGCCGAGTTCCTCTCCTACATCCTGTCCGCCGAGGGCCAAGAGGCGGTGGTGAAGGACGGCTACCTCCCGCTGCCTTACAACGTGCTGGCGAAGGAACGCGAGAAGCTCGGACTGGCGCTGCTGCCGGTGACCGTGCCGCAAAACTGACCGTCTCTGCTGGATGATTCTTTGACCGATCCCGAGCAGGGCTCACTCACTCCGTTCCGGCGCGTCCGCAAGACGCGCCGGAGCGTCGTTGTGATTGACCGCATCGTCGGCGCGGTCATTCGGGCGGGAGGCATGTCGGTGATCCTCGCGGTGCTCGGCATCTGCGTGTTCCTGGTCGTGGTGGCGATCCCGCTGTTTGGCGGCGCGGAGCTGGGCGAGGAGCGAAGCTTCACCCTCGGCGCACCGCCGGAAGGCGCGCGCTGGATCCACGCCGAGTTGAACGAATACGGAGTGGCCGCCTTCGCGCTCGCCTCCGACGGCACGCTCGCGGTGTACGACGTGCACGCGGGAGTGGAAGTGGAGCGGCGCGCGCTGCTTCCGGAAGACAGCGGTCAGATCACGGCGCATGCGCGGGATCCGCTGACCGGGGCGCTCGCGCTCGGTCTGCCGAACGGAAGCCTGGTGAGCGGTGCGCTGGGCTTCGAGGTCGAGTTCTTCGGCACCGAGCGCATGCCGGGCGTAGCCGCCGCGCTCGCGATCGGAACCGGCACCGCCTACCGCGGCGGCGTGATCGAACGCGTCGGCGTGGACCTCGCGCGTTGGAGCGTTGTGAAGGCGGCGATGCGTGCGCCGGTGCCGACCGGCAGCGACGCGCCGATCGTGCGGGTGGACTACGTCGTCGCCGGCAGCGACGAGCGGCTCGCCTATCTCAAGTCCGACGGCGAGCTTGCTTTCTCGCGCGTCGCGACCACCGAGAACATGATGACCGGAGAGATCGAGGCCGAACTTTCCGAGAACGAGATTCCCTACGAGGCCGGTGCGCGCGGCGCCCCGCAGTTCCTGCTGCTGAACGAACGTGGCGACCAGCTCGTGCTCGCGTGGCGCGACGGCGCGGCCGTGCGCTACAACCTCGCCGACTCCGACCGCCCGCATCTCGCCGAGAGCGAGCAGTTGACGCCCGCGGGCATCGAGCTCACAGCGCTCGAATACCTGATCGGCGACCAAACCCTGATCGCCGGCGGAGCGGACGGCTCGCTGCGCGCGTGGTTCCGCGTGCCGATCAGCGCCGACGCCGTCAACCCCGGCGACGACGGTCTCGATCTGGTCGAAGCGCATCAGTTCGCGTCGCAAAGCGGCGCCATCACCGCGATCGCGTCTTCGCCGCGCAACAAGACCTTCGCGACCGCCTCCGCGGGCGGAGATCTATGGGTGCGCCACCTCACCAGCCGCCGCGTGCTCGCGCGCATGGAAGTGGAACCCGCCCAAGCGGATGGCTTCGTTCAGATCGCGCCGAAGGGCGACGCGGTCGCGGTGTTCGCGGCCGAAGCCTTGAGCCGCGTCGTCGCGCTCGATAACGCTCACCCGGAGACCACGCTCGCCACCATCCTCGGTCCGGTGTGGTACGAGGACTACCCGAAGGCGGAGCACACCTGGCAATCCTCCGCCGGCACCGACGACGCTGAACCCAAACTCGGTTTGCTGCCGCTGATCTTCGGCACGCTCAAGGCCACGCTCTACGCGATGCTGTTCTCAGTGCCGATCGCGCTGCTCGCGGCGATCTACACCAGCGAGTTCATGAGCCGGCGCATGCGCTCGATCATCAAGCCGAAGATCGAGATGATGGCCTCGCTGCCGAGCGTGGTGCTCGGCTTCCTCGCCGCGCTGGTGCTCGCGCCGTGGGTCGAGAATTGGGTGCTCGCGGTGCTCACGGTGGTGTTCGTGATGCCCCTGGTTGTGGTGGCCTGCGCTTACGGCTGGCTGTTTCTACCCACGCGGCTAAGCGCGCGCTGGGGCGGACTCCCGAAGCTGCTTACGATCGCGGCGGCGGCGCTGTTCGCGGCGTGGATTTCCTTCCCCATTGCGGGCGCCTTCGAGGCACGCTTCTTCGTGGGCGACTTCCGCGCCTGGCTCGCCGACCCGAGCATCGGCAGCGGCACCCCGGTGTGGACGATGATGCTCTTTCCGCTGGTGCTGCTGGCGGTGATCCTGCTGAACCGGCGCTTCCTCTCGCCTTACGTCAAACCGAGCGGCGCCCACACGCGCGCCCAGGAGGCGCTGCGTGAACTCGGCAAGGGCGCGGCATACGTGGCGATTGCGTTCACGCTCTCCTTGATCCTCGGTTGGACGCTGACCGCCGCCGGCCTCGACCCGCGCGAACTGCTGCTCGGCACCTACGTGCAACGCAACTCGCTGGTGGTCGGCTTCGTGATGGGATTCGCGGTGATTCCGATCATCTACACCGTCACCGAAGACGCGCTCTCCGCGGTTCCCGATCACTTGCGCGGCGCGGCGCTCGGCTGCGGCGCCACGCAATGGCAAACCGCGTCGCGAGTCGTGGTGCCGGTGGCGATGAGTGGCATCTTCTCGGCAGTGATGATCGGCCTCGGTCGCGCGGTCGGCGAAACCATGATCGTGGTGATGGCCGCGGGCAACACCGCGATCATGGACATGAACCCCTTCAACGGTCTGCGCTCGCTTTCGGCGACGATCGCGGTGGAGATTCCGGAGGCGGCGAAGGACGGCACGCTCTATCGCATGCTCTTCCTCGCCGCGCTGACGCTGTTCTCGATCACCTTCGTGATCAACACGCTGGCTGAAGTCGTGCGCCAACGCTTCCGCAAGCGCGCTTTCGAACTATGAGCGGCGCGCCGACTCCCAAGCGCGGCACCAGCCTCGCCGCCCGCGGCGAGCCGATGGTGTGGCTGCTCGGCGTCGGCCAAGTGGTCGCTTCGCTGATGATCGTCGGGCTGCTGCTGTTCCTGCTGATCAAGGGATTCGCCACCTTCTGGCCGAGTCCCTTGCAGTCGGTGCAGACCGCCGACGGCCTGCAATTACTCGGCGAACCGACCCGCTCCGACGTCTTCCGGCCGATGCGCGAGGAAGGCGCTGCCGAAGCCGCCGCCGCGCGTCCGCGCCGGCTGCTGCGCACCGGCAACTTCGACTTCTACGGCGACGACTACAAGTGGGTCTTCGAAGACGAGATCCAGAGCGACGAGTTGCCGCGCGACGCCGTTGCGTTGGAGCGGCTCGAGTACGGCGCCTTCTACGGATACGTGAGCGAGTACCGGTCGGAAGGAACGGCTCTGGCCCGCGGCCGCGACGAGGCGTACGCCATGCTCCGCGAGCGGCACGCGGGCGTGCGCTCGCTCTGGGAGGACGTGCGCGAACTGGAGAAGCACGAACTCGGCGCACTGTTCAGGACCGTGGACAAGCAGCGGCTTGCGCTGCGCGCGGCCGAGTTGGAGCACGGCGCCGACTCCGCGGAGTTCGCGCGTCTGCAGGAATCCCAGGCAGCCGCGCGCGTCGCGATCGACGCGGAGATCGCTGAGGTCGGCACGCGCGTCTCTGCCATCAAGGAGCAGATGATGCGCGACACGATCCTGATCGAGGAGATCGGCGGCGCCACCAAGGAACTCCAGGTCTGGGAAGTCGTGCGCGCCTTCCAGCCCAATCAACTCGGCCTCTTCGGCAAACTCGGCGTCTACTTCTCGCGCTGGTGGGAGTTCCTGAGCGACGAGCCGCGCGAGTCCAACCAGGAAGGCGGCGTGTTCCCGGCGATATTCGGCACCGTGCTGATGACGCTGATCATGGCGCTGTTGGTGACGCCCCTCGGCGTGATCGCCGCGCTCTACCTGCGCGAGTACGCGAAGCAGGGCTTCATGGTTTCGATCGTGCGGATCGCCGTCAACAACCTTGCCGGCGTGCCGAGCATCGTGTTCGGCGTGTTCGGCCTGGGCTTCTTCTGCTACGTGGTCGGCGGCAGCATCGATTCAATCTTCTATCCCGAACACGCGCCGTCGCCGAAGTTCGGCACCCCGGGCCTGATGTGGGCCTCGCTGACGCTCGCGCTGTTGACGCTGCCGGTGGTGATCGTCGCCACCGAAGAAGCGCTCTCCTCGGTGCCGCGCAGTCTGCGCGAAGCCGCCTACGCCTGCGGGGCCAGCAAGTGGCAGGTGATTCGCCGCGTGGTGCTGCCGAAGGCCTCGCCCGGCATCATGACCGGCGTGATCCTCGCGATGGCGCGCGGCGCCGGCGAAGTCGCGCCGCTGATGATCACCGGCGTCGTGAAACTCGCGCCCGAGCTGCCGGTGAGCGGGGAGTTCCCGTTCATCCACCTCGAGCGCACGATCATGCACCTCGGCTTCCACATCTACGACCTCGGTTTCCAATCGCGCAACGCCGAGGCCGCGAAGCCGATGGTCTTCACCACCACGCTGCTGCTGATCTGCATCATCGTGCTGATGAACGTCGCGGTGATTTCCCTGCGCTCGCGACTCAAGCGCAAGATGTCTTCGGGCTACTTCTAAGCATGGCCACTCAACTCACTTCCCGCCCGGCGTCCGGTCTGCCCGACGCCTTCGACAAGCCGTCCACCATCCACAACGAGGTGCAAGCCGGGCCGGCGGCGGTCGACGTGCGCAACTTCAACCTCTGGTACGGGCAAAACCAAGCGATCCACGACGTCACCTTGCGAGCGCCGGAGCGCAAGGTGATCGCGCTGCTCGGACCTTCGGGCTGCGGCAAGTCCACGCTGCTGCGGTCACTGAACCGGCTCAACGATTTGATTCCCGGCGTGCGCGTGACCGGCGACATCCTGCTCGGCAAGGACTCCGTGCTCGGCCCGGACGTCGACGTGATCGAGCTGCGCAAGCGCATGGGCATGGTGTTCCAGAAGCCCAACCCGTTCCCGAAGTCGATCTTCGAGAACGTGGTCTTTCCGCTGCGCATCGACGGCATCACCAACCGCGCGCTGCTCAAGGAAGTCTGCGAGAATTCGCTGAAGGCGGCCGCCCTGTGGGACGAAGTCAAGGATCGCCTGGAGACCAGCGCGTTGGCGCTATCCGGCGGTCAGCAGCAGCGCCTCTGCATCGCGCGCGCGGTCGCCGCCAAT
>JAQBVK010000122.1 GCA_027623585.1 Planctomycetota bacterium | reverse complement strand
TGACTCGGCCCGGCGGCCGCATCTTGATGGTGAATTGGATTCCGGGCGATCCGACCCTCGTCGCGCAGATCCTGAAGATCTGTGCCGCCTACACGCCGCCGCCGCCGGAGGGTTTCATTAGCCCGATGACCTGGGGCGTCGAAGACCACGTGGTCGAGCGTTTCGCCGGTGCGGGCGTTCCTGCGGAAAGGATTTCTTTCACTCGGGAGAGCTTCACTTTCGAAACACCCGCTGCGCCAACCGCGTTCTTGGCCAACTTCCGGACCTACTACGGGCCGACCATGAATGCGTTCGAAGCGGCAGAAAAGAATGGGCGGGATGCCGATATGCACCAAGAGTTGGAAGCACTGTTCAACGGCCACAACCACAACCAGAGCCAGGACAAGAGTGCCACGTCCATTCCCGCGACCTACCTGCGCGTCACGGTCACCGTCTGAGTCGGCGGCGCCGCGCCAGAATAGGTTTTTCAAGGCTTCGGTAGGCTAGGGCGTTCCCGCGCGCGGCCTCCCCGTCCATGAAAATCCTCGAGCGCAACGTCTACGTCGGCCCCAACGTGTATGCGCAGTTCCGGGTAATCCGGCTGTCACTCGATTTGGGACCGTTGGAGGATTGGCCGACGTTGAAGTTGGGGCGCGGCTTCACGGATGCGCTGATGGCGGCGTTGCCGGGATTGGCCGAGCACACCTGCTCCTACGAAGAAGCCGGCGGTTTCGTGCGGCGCATGACCGAGGGCGAGGGCACTTGGCTCGGGCACGTGTTGGAGCACGTCGCGATTGAGTTGCAGAACGCGGCGGGGGAGCAAGTCAGTTTCGGCAAGACGCGCTCGGCGGGGCGGCCGGGTCTGTACGACGTTGTCTTCGAGTACGAAGAAGAAGACGTCGGCGTGGAAGCCGGAATGCTCGCGCTCCGTTTGCTCGCTTCGCTGCTGCCCGAGGAGTTGCGGCCGCACGGCTCCGTGCCGGAAGATTTCGTGTGGGACGAAGCGCGCGACGCCTTCATCCGTTTCGCGCAGAAGCGCGCGTTCGGACCCTCCACCGCTTCGTTGATCCGCGCGGCGGAAGAGCGCGACATCCCGTGGTTGCGGCTCAACGCCTACAGCCTGGTGCAGCTCGGCCACGCCTGCCACAGCAAACGCATCCAGGCCACGATCACCAGCGAGACCAAACACATCTCGGTGGAGATCGCGAGCGACAAAGAGGAGACCAATCGCATCCTCGGCGACCTCGGCCTGCCGGTTCCCAAACAGTACCGCGTGACGACCGAGGAAGAGTGCCTCCGCGCGGCGCAGAAAGTGGGCTACCCGGTGGTGGTGAAGCCGCTCGACGCCAACCATGGCCGCGGCGTATCCATCAATCTGGCCGACGCCGAGCACGTCAAGCAGGCCTTCGAGAAGGCCAAACTGTTCAGCCGCTCGGTGCTGGTGGAGAAGTACATCGTCGGCTTCGACCACCGCATGCTGGTGGTGGACGGAAAGCTGACGGCGGTGTCGAAGCGCGTGCCCGGTCACGTGGTCGGCGACGGCAAGCACACGATCGCGCAACTCGTTGACATCGTGAACGCCGATCCGCGGCGCGGCATCGGGCACGAGAAGGTGCTGACGCGGCTCGAATTCGATTTCCAATCCAATCGTTTGATGGAGCTCGCTGATTACTCCAGCGAGACCGTGCTGCCTAAGGGTGAACTTTTCTGCCTGCGCTCCACCGGCAACCTTTCAACCGGCGGCACCGCGGTGGATTTGACCGACGCCGTGCACCCCGACAATCGCGAGATGGCTGAGCGCTCCGCGCGCGCGATCGGGCTCGACGTGTGCGGCGTGGACTTCCTGACCGCCGACATCACCCAGTCCTACAAAGAAGTCGGCGGCGCGATCTGCGAAGTGAACGCCGCGCCCGGCTTCCGCATGCACGTCGCGCCGAGCGAAGGCAAAGCGCGCGACGTGGCCGGACCGGTGATGGACATGCTGTTTCCGCCCGGCACCCCGAGTCGCATCCCGATCGCGACGATCACCGGCACTAACGGCAAGACCACCACCGCGCGCATGGTCGCGCACGTCTTCAAGATGACCGGCAAGCGCGTCGGCCTCACCACCACCGACGGCGTGTACATCGACGGCCACCTTTCCGTGGCCGGCGACATGACCGGTCCGGCGAGCGCGCGCATGGTGCTGCGCGATCCGAAGGTCGAGGTGGCGGTGCTTGAAGCCGCGCGCGGAGGCTTGCTGCGCAGCGGACTCGGCTACCGCTGGACCGATGTCGGCTGCGTCACCAACGTGCAGTCGGATCACCTGGGCTTGCGCGGCATCGACACTCTGGAGCAGCTCGCGCGCGTGAAGCGGATCATCGCCGAAGTCGCGCGCGACACAGCGGTGCTGAACGGTGACGATCCGCACTGTCTGCGCATGGCCGACCACACTCCGGCCAAGCACGTGTGTTACGTCACCATGAACGCCAAGAACGGGCTGGTGCGCGATCACATTCAAGCCGGCGGGCGCGCGGTCGTGCTCGAGCAGGGCATGGGCGGCCTGATGCTGACGATCTACGACGCCGGCCAACACATCCCGTTGATGTGGGCGCATCGGATTCCGGCGACGCTCGACGGGCGCGCGCTGCACAACGTGCAGAATGCGATGTTCGCCGCGGCGATCACCTACTCGATGCACGTGTCGCTCGAGGAGATCCGCCACGGGCTATCGACCTTCGACACTTCCTTCTTCCAGGCGCCAGGGCGCATGAACGTGTTCCACGATCACCCTTTCAGAGTGATCCTCGACTACGGGCACAACGCCGCCGCCATCAAGGCGATGGTGGAGTTGGTCGAGCGGCTGAAGCCGGTCGGCAGGCGCATCGTGGTGGTGGCCGCGCCGGGCGACCGTCGCGACGAAGACGTGCGCGAGATCGCGCGCCTTTGCGCCGGACACTTCGACCTCTACGTCTGCCGCCGCGACGACAACGCGCGCGGGCGCAAGAACGACGAGATCCCGCGCATGCTGGGCGAGACCTTGATCGCGCAGGGCGTCGATCCCAGGCGCGTCGAAGTCAAGCCGCACGAGCCCGACGCCGTCGATCACGCGTTGAATGCGGCGCGCCCCGACGATTTGGTGCTGATCTTCGGCGATCAACTCCAGCGCACCTGGAAGCAGATCCAGGACTTCACGCCGGGCGAAGGCGCGCGGCGCGAAAAATCCCAAGTCATGCCCTCCGAGGTCGATCTGGGATCCTTCGCCGACCTTGGCCTCGAGGGCGGCGTGGAATTGATTCGCGATGAGCGCGGCGTACGCATCGCTTCCGCCTCGTCCGCGGACGAACAGGCCGACTGAGATGGCGCGCCTGATGAAAGATTCGCGGCGCCTGCCGGGGCCGAACGTGGTTTGGTCGAGGCCGGGCGCAGTGCTCGACGTCGATCTTCCGGAGGCGGAGTCCGAGTGCGCGGTGGCGGCGTGGCGGCGACACGCGCGCGCAATCCTCGACGCGGTCGGTTGGGCGCAGGAGGACGTCACTGCGCGCGTGTTCCCGGGCGGCGCCACGCTGGTGATGTCGGCACCCGTCGACGCGCTCTACGCGGCGACCGAAGTGAACGAGTGGGCGTGGGCTGCGGCGGACTCCGAGCTCGACGGACGCGCGCCGGAAGAAGTGCTCACCGTCGCAACTGAGCGGCTGCGCGCGGTGATCTCTGAGGAGGTCAATCCGCGCATGATGGCGCTCAAGGCCGAAGCCGATCGACGCGGCGTCACTTTCATCAGCGACGATCTCTATGTTTCCGTGGGCATGGGAACAGGATCGCGGACTTGGCCAGTGGATAAGCTCCCGGAGCCGGGCGCGGTGCATTGGGAGAGCGTGCACGACGTTCCGGTGGCCGTGATCACCGGCACGAACGGCAAATCGACCACCACACGGCTGATAGCGGCGATGTGCGCCGCCGCCGGGCGCACCGCCGGATTCACGAGCACCGACTTCGTGAAGGTCGGCGCGCGCATCGTCGAAGCCGGGGATTGGGCCGGGCCGATGGGCGCGCGCATGATCCTGCGCCATCGTGAAGTGGAGATCGGACTGCTGGAGACGGCGCGCGGCGGCATGCTGCGGCGCGGACTCGGCACGCCGCGCGCCGACGTGGCGTGCATCACCAACGTCGCTCCCGACCACCTCGGCGAGTGGGGCATCGCGGACCTCGGTCAATTGGCCGACGTGAAGTTCGTGGTGCGCAACGCGGCGGCTCACTTGGTCCTCAACGCCGAGGATCCGATGTCGGTCATGCGCGCAGCAGCCTGCAAGCAGCCGATTACCTGGTTCGCAACGCTCGCAACCCTACCGCTGATCGAGCAGCATCTCGACGCTGGCGGCGCCGCTTGCATCGCCGACGCAGCCGACTTGTGGTGGTGTGAGGGCGCACAACGCAACGCGATCTTGCCAATCAGCGAAATCCCGATCAGCTTGGGCGGCGTCGCGCGCTTCAACGTCTCCAACGCCGCAGCCGCGGTAGGGGTCGCTCAGGTTCTTGGCTTGCCCATGGACGCGATCCGCGCCGGCTTGCGGAACTTCGGCAGCGATGCCGCTGACAACCCTGGCCGCCTCAACGTCTTCGACCTCGGCGGCGTGAAGGTTCTGGTGGACTTCGCGCACAATCCGCACGGGCAGCAGGCGCTCTACGACACCGCCCGCGCGATGCCCGCGCAGCGCCGCTTGGTCACGATCGGTCACGCGGGCGATCGCAGCGATGAAGACCTCCGCGAAGTCGCGCGCACCGCTCATCGCGCCGGCATGGATCGCATCCTGATCAAAGAGCAGGCCAAGGTTCTGCGCGGCCGCGAGCTCGGCGCAATCCCCACGCTGATGCGCGAAGCCTTGCGCGAAGCCGGCTGCCCCGACGAGCGCATCGGCATGCACGCGGACGAGCTCGAAGCCACCCACGCCGCACTGCAGTGGTCTCGCCCCGGCGATCTTCTCCTGATCCTCGCCCTCGTCCAGCGCGAGGAAGTGCTCGACTATCTCAACGATTTGCAAGCATCCGGCTGGCGACCCGGCCAACCCGTGCCGACTCCGCCCCCGCCTTTAGAAACCCCGTCGGCATCTGGTAACACTTTGTGATCGAATCGCGGCGGGATTCCCGTCGCAGATCACCGGTTGATTCAGACCTTAAGCCGCATCATCGGGCGGTGCTGGGAGCGGCGCGCGACTTCCTTGAAGCCGGCGCGCGCGAAGCCGCTGGCGATGCCGGTCCAAAGGAAGGTGCCGGGCAGCGGCCTGGGGTTTTCGGTGGGATAGGCTTCGACGATTTTTGCGCCTTGCTGCTTTGCCCAGGCTGCGGTGCCGCGTGCGAGTTCGGTCATCAAGCCCTGCCTACGCGCAGCTTTGCGCAAGAACAAGCAGGTGATGGACCCCACCGCCTGCTCGTCCACCAGCCCACCGATTCCTTTCCCAGGTAGCCGAGCACCCCGGGCGGCGGTCCCTTCTTCACGCGCGCGTTCATGCGCCGCTTGTTGCCGCCGCTCTTGCCCGTTTCGAAGTCGGCCCAAGGTTCCGGCGTGAGAGGAACAATTTTCAGCTTCGGACCGGCGGCGATCGGCACGATTAGGAGTTGCGCAGCGAGTGGGCCTCCATCCGCCGCGAGTCCGCCTCAGCGTATCGCTTGCGAAGGACCGGCTGCAGGGCGATGAAGCAAACACTGCTGACCAACCCGATCAGCGCCAGGGGATACCAGATGCCATAGGGCTGGCCCGTGGCGAGAGCAACGAGTCCGGTAATGAGCGAGACGACGCCCAAGAATCCGCAGATCGTCATGCTGCCGAGCATCGGGGCGCGCCACTTGTTGCGCTGCGCTGCCCAGGACCCGACTGCGCCGAAGAAACCTCCGAGAACGCCGACGATCGCGCCGCCGAAGGCGCCGAAGTAGGTCCCGAAAGTCTGGGGATCGAACCAAGGCGTGACGCTCTCGGTGCCGGACTGAATGAGGAAGGAAAACAGAGTGTTCACGGAAGCATCTCCCGATGGAGTTTGAGGGTGGCCTTGGCGGCCGCTGGGGTGATCGAACCCTCCTCGACCAGCCGCGCGAGGTGCTCGGCCATCGGGTCGGGGGAGCGGCCGGCCTCGATCTCGGCGAGGCGGGCGAGCAGCGCATCCAGTCGAGCGCGCAGGGTCGGGTACGAGACTTGGTACAGCGCGGCCACGTCCTTCAGGGATCCGCTGGCCCGCGTGAGCGCGAGCACCAGGTCGCGCTCGGTCGGGGTCAGGGCATCGAGAGGGTGGGTGGTGGCGTTGGCCATGCACCCAGACTACTCAACAAAACGAAAATGCGTTTAACATTCTTTATAGTTAAGTTCTTAACGAATGCGGCTGCCTGGGCTAGAGGCGGCTTGGACGCTGCCGCGCCTCTTCCTCGCAACCTCCGGGACGCTCGCCCGGTAGGGGATTCATTGGAAGGCAGCTTGTCGGCGGAGCTCCCCGCGCTGAGGGTCACGCTTCGTCGACTCGCGGCGGGGACCCCCGGTTTGGACGCCGAGGATCTCCTTCAAGAAACCATGCAACGCGCACTTCGCTACCGCCATGCCTATGACCCGCGCCACCCGCTTGGCGCGTGGCTGAATGGGATCGCGCTGCGCGTGTTCCTCGATCAACGCAAGCGGCAGCGCAGTCAACCGCACGCGCTCGGCGAGTCGGACGCCGCAGTCGCCGTCGCGGGGACGAGCCTCAACGGCCATGCCGCCGCGGCTCCCGACGCCATGCTGGCCGCCGATCTCGACCGTTTGCTGGTCAGCCTGCCGCCGGCGGAACGCGACGCACTCGATCGCTTCCATCTGCGCGGGCAGTCGATCGCGGAGATTGCGCGCGCGAACAGCGCGGCCGAAGGCACCGTGAAGTCCTTGCTCTATCGCGCGCGTCGCCGCCTTGCTGAACGCGCGCACGTCGAGGATTGGCTGTGATCCGCAGCGACGAGCAATCCTCCGTTTGGACCGCGGTCCACACCGCGCTCGACGCGCGCCGTGATCCGCTTGACGACTCGGCGGTGATCGCAGCGCTCGAAGCAGCGCCCGAGATGCTTGCGGAAATCGCCGCGTTGCGCGCCGGATTGCGGGCGCTGCCTTCGCCCAGGACCGCCAAGCGCATGCGTCTGCTGCCGCTTGCTCTCACTGCCGCGGCCGCCGCGCTCGCCTTCGTGATGTGGCCGACGGATCGGCAGTCAGCGCCGGCCGAAC
Source organism: Planctomycetota bacterium (assembly GCA_027623585.1). Taxonomy (GTDB): domain Bacteria; phylum Planctomycetota; class UBA1135; order UBA1135; family UBA1135; genus JAQBVK01. Next base: position 23 of record JAQBVK010000122.1, on the reverse strand, counting down.
CGATGACGACCTCTCTCGCTGCC
>JAQBVK010000121.1 GCA_027623585.1 Planctomycetota bacterium | reverse complement strand
TCGTAGTGATACTCGTTCCCCCAAGAGTCGAGCGGGATGGTCTTCATGAAGGGTTCCCCGCCGGGCGCGCCCTCGCCGCTGGCCAGATCGGAGAGTTGCTCCGGGTGCTTGTAGAAGTGGAGCTTGTACTGATCGAGCGCGTTGTTGAACCCGCGGATCTGGTTCTTGGCGGTGCCTTCCTGGCTGGAGAACAGTGCCTGCCAGGCGTTTTGTCCGATCGTGCCGATGATCAGACCGACAATCAGCAGCACGACCATGATCTCGAGAATGGTGAAGCCGGAGGTGCGGCGTTGGCGGCGAAGTTTCATGACGGTTTCCTAGAATGACTGGGTGAGCTGCAGCACGGGCAGCAGGATGGCGAGAATGATGAAGCCCACGAGGCTGGCGAGCGTGATGATCAGCGCGGGCTCGATCAACGAAGTGAAACGCTGGATCGCGAGATCCACTTCCTCCTCGTAGGAGTCGGCGACTTGGCTCATCATGTTGTCCAGTTCACCGGACTGCTCGCCGACCGCGATCATGTATCCAACTAGGGGCGGGAATACCCCGGAGGCCTTGATCGGCGTGGCGATGTCCTGGCCCTCCAGGATGCGCTCGCGCACCTCGTCGACGGTTTTCTCCATGAGTCGATTGCCGAGGGTACTGCGGTTGATCTCGAGGCAGCGGACCACGCTCACGCCTGAGCGTAACAGCGTGGAGAAGGTTTGGGCGAAACGCGAAATGGCTTGCTTACGCAGCAGATCGCCGAACAGCGGCACTTTCAGCATGCGCCCGTCCACCGCGAGGCGGCCCTTTTCGGTCGAGTAGTAGAGGTTGAAGCTCGCGAGGCCGAGCACGAAGACCAGCACCGGGATCCACCACAATTCGCGGAAGAACTCGGAGGCGCCGACCAAGATGCGGGTCGGCAAGGGTAGAGCCTGATTTTGGCTCTCGAGCATGGTGGTGATCTTGGGCACCACGAAAGTGATCAGAATCGACACCACCAGCAGGCCGACCACCAGCATGATTGCCGGATAGGTCATCGCCGCCACGACCTTGTTGCGGGTGCGGGTCTGGCGCTGCATGTAGTTGGCCAGACGCAGCAGCACGTCGTCGAGGTGCCCGGAAGCTTCGCCGGCGCGGATCATGGCGACCGCGAGGGCGTCGAAGTAGTCCGGGTGCGCAGAGAGCGCGTCCGCGGTAGGTGCGCCCTGCGCGATGCGCTCGCGGATGTCGCGGTAGACGACGTTGAGACGTTTGTGAGCGGTCTGCTCAATGATCGCGCGCAGAGCTTCGGTGATCGGAATGCCGGCACGCGTCAGCGTGGCGAGCTGACGCACGAAGGTCGAGACCTCTTCGACCCGCTTCTTGCTGCGCGCCGCGCCACTGTCTCGCCCGCGTGCGGCCGAGAGCCGCTCGCGCAGCTTGCCCATGGCGTCTTTCTTGGCGGGGGCCGCGCCCTTCTTCCTCTTGACGGGCCCGCCTTCGCCCTTCTTGACCTTGCGCCCGCCGCGCAGCTCATCGATGTCTCTGACCAGGCTGCCCTGGCGCTTGCACTTCACGCGCGCATCACGCGGTGAATCGGCGTCGACCACTCCGCCGGCCTTGCGGCCTTTGGAATCGAAGCCCTTCCACTCGTAGATCGGCAATTCTGCTCGCCTCCGATCAGACCAGATCGAGTTGGGTGACGCGCATCACTTCTTCCGGGCTAGTGATGCCCTCGACGACCTTCATCGCGCCGTCTTGACGCAAGGTGCGCATGCCGGCACTGACCGAAGCGCGCTTGAGCTCGGTCGCGGACGCGCTTTTCATCACCAGCTCGCGCATGGTGTCGGTCATAGGCAGCATCTCGTAGATTGCAGTCCGGCCTTGGTAGCCGGAGTGGAAACACTCCTCGCATCCGGGCGAGATCGCGAGCTTGCCGTCCTTCAGCATGGAGACTTCCACGGCGACCGCCTTCAGGGCGCCAATCTGCTCCTGATCCGGAGTTACCCAGGTGCGGCAGGTCGAGCACAGCGTGCGCACCAGGCGTTGCGCGATCACCAACACCAAGGAAGAGGACACCAAGTAAGGCTCCAGTCCGAGGTCGATCAAGCGCGTGACCGTGGACGGCGCGTCGTTGGTGTGAACCGTGCTGAACACCAAGTGGCCCGTGATCGCGGCGCGAATCGCGATCTCAGCGGTCTCGATGTCGCGAATTTCGCCGACCATCATCACGTCCGGGTCTTGACGCAAGAAGGAGCGCAGGCCCGCAGCGAAGGTCAAGCCCTTCTTGACGTTCACTTGCACCTGCGAGATGCCGTCGAGCTGATATTCCACCGGATCCTCGATGGTGAGAATGTTCTTGTCGCCGGTCGAGACTTTGGTCAACGACGCGTAGAGCGTGGTGGTCTTGCCGGATCCGGTCGGCCCCGTGACCAGGATGATCCCGTGGGGGAAGGACAGGTAGTGTTCGAGAATCTGACGGTTCTGTCCGTCGAGACCGATCTGCTTGAGGTCGTAGACGCGCGCGGTCTTGTCGAGCAGGCGCAGAACGCAGCGTTCGCCTTCGCTGGTCGGAACCACGGAGATGCGCACGTCGACTTCACCGTCTCCGATGCGGATCGTCGCGCGGCCGTCCTGCGGCAAACGCCGTTCGGCGATGTCCATCTTGCCCATGACCTTGATCCTCGAAGTGATCGCGTCCTGCGCGTTCTTCGGGATCGTCTCCATGTTGTAGAGGATGCCGTCGATGCGGAAGCGCACCTGCATGCGGTCCTGGTAGGGCTGGAAGTGCACGTCCGAAGCCCGCAGCTTCAGCGCCTGGAACAGCAGGCTGTTGACCAGCTTGATGATCGGCGCCTTGTTCGCGACGTCGAGCAAGTCTTCGCCGTCCTCGATACTCGCCGCAAGTCCCGCGATGTCGGTGTCCTCGAGATCGCCGAGCGCTTCGTCCACGCCGTCCGCGCGGTGACGGAAGGCGCGGTTGACCAACTCGGTGATCTCCTGTCGCGGCGACAGCACGAAGCGCACCGGGCACGGCAGCATCGCCAGCAGGTCGTCCTGCGGGTGGAGGTCGAGCGGATGCGAGGTGGCGATGATCAATCCCTCGCCTTCCTTGCCGATCGCGACCATGTCATGGGCGCGAGCGAAGGACAACGGCACGCTGTCGACGAAAGCGGCCGGAACTTTCACGCCCTCGAACTTAGGAACGAATTCCAGGTCGAGATCCTCGGCGAAAGCGCCGAGCACGGCCTCTTCCTTGAGGCCACGGTTGATCAGCACGCGATCGAAACTCTGACCACTACTGACGGCTTGATCGCGCAGTTTGCGCAGTTCCGGCGCATCGGTACCGGTCGCCGCCTGCAGCAACGCAATCAGGTCGGCCGGGGCGCTCGTCTCCGGGGGGGTCATCAGTCCCGCGGCGGCGCGCGCCGCTCGGTGCCCACCGCCGCAGCCGGCATCTCGCCGCCGCCGCTCTCATAGCTCGGCGCGGCAAATCCGGAGAGGTTCAGCACCGCGGTGTCGCGCGCATTGCCGTCTCCGTCGATGTCGCCTTCGAGGATTACGTCGGCCGGATTTTGCAGGCGGAATTCTGGATCTACGACGCGCACCCGCTCGATGCCGATGGTCTCGGCGGCGCGCGCCTTGCCCTTCTCGGATAGATCGCTGAGTTCAGCGAAGTCCTCGATGATGCGCGGCGTGCAGAAGAAGAACAGCGTGGTCTTGGTGTTCCGATCGGTGTTCCGGCCGAACAGGAAGCCGATCAGCGGAATGTCCGACAGGTACGGGATGCCGCTCTCGCTGTCGAAGAAGTCGTCCTTGATGATGCCGCCGAGCCACATCGTGGCGCCGTCCGGCAAACTCACGCTGGTCTCGATGCGACGGCTCGAAACATTGGGCGGCGCACCGTTGGCTCCTTCGCCGCGGAAGGAAGAAACCTCCAGCCTCAACTGCAGACGCAGATACTGCTGCGCCGAGATGCTCGGCGTGATGGACAGCGTGATGCCCGCGTCGGCGAACTCGAAGTTCGAAGACACCGCGCCTTGCGTCGAGTTGCTGGTCTGGTAAGGCACGCGGTCATTGCTCGATACGACCGCGCCTTTGTTGTTCGAGACCAGCACGCTGGGCACCGAGAGGATGTTCGCGTCGTCGCGACTCATTGCGGCCTGAATGATGAAGGGAATGCCGAGGTCCTCGCCGTCGAAAATGCCGAAGGTCAATCCCGCCGCCGTCGGAGAGGGCAACCGCGCATCGCCCAAGGTTTCTCCCGTGGTGATGCCGACGCTGGTGAACGCGAAGCCACGCTGGGAGTCGCCCTCGGGCGTCTTCACGTTGGCGTACTCGATACCGATGTCCTTCTGGAAGTCCTCGGTGATTTCGATCAGCGCCGTCTCGATCAGCACCTGCGGCTGACGCTTGTCGAGCCGGTCGAGCAAGGTCTTCAACTGCAGCCACTTGTTGCGCGTGCCCGAAGCGATCACGGCGTTGGTCTCTTCGTGGATCTCGACCACCAGACGCTGCTCGGTGAACAAGCCTGAGCGCACGTTCCCGCCCGTAGAGGCTTCGCGCTGCGCCCGCTCCGCTTCCTGCTCCGCTTCGTCCAGGAAGGCGGTCAGGGGATCCTTCAAGTCCGCAGCCGACAGATACTGCAGCACGTAGACGTGATAGGAAGACTCTGGGTCGTCGAGCCGGGTGTCGAGCGAGGCGACCAGATCGAGGATCTTCTCAATGTTCGCCGGCGTGCCGGTCACGATCAGTGAGTTGTCGGGCCGGAACGCGGTCACCAAGGTCTCGGGCTCGGTGATGGTCGGCTGAGTGCCGCGGCCTCGCGCGCTCGCCTGCGTTTGTTCGGAGAGATTCTCGACCAAGTCTTGAAGGACTTCGGCGAGTTCCTGCGCGTCCTGCTCGCGCAAGGGAATCTTGCGGTACACGACCTCTACTGCTGGCGGTTTCTTGTCGAGCACCCGAATCATGCGCACCGAGGCGGCAACGAAGGGTCCATAGCCTTGTACGAGCAGAGCGCGTTCCTGCTGCAAGGGCATGAACGCCGAATTGTCGCCCGCCTGCGATGCCAGCGCGGTCCTCAAGTTGGTGCCGAGGTCTTGCGCGTCGGCGAATTCCAACGGCACCACCGTGAACAGATAGGTACCCGGCTTGTCGTTGAAGGATTCGATCTCCTGGTAATCCACGAACTGCGCGTTCGATTTGATCAAGGCGCCGTTCGAAGCCAACTGCTCCGTGATCACGACCACCGCCAGATCTCCCGAGCCCTGCTGCACGCAGACAAAGCCGTGGATCTTCATCATGATCTGGAAGAAGGAATAGAAGTCCGCCTTGCGGATCCGCTTCGCGCCGTAGAGCAGCAACTTGCGCTGGTCGAGCTTGCCGCGGATGCTGGTTCCGGCCGACTCGTCGAGCGTGAAATTGAGCCCGGTGTTGAGCTGGCAGACCTTGATGAACTGGCGCAGGGACAGGCCCTGGTCATCGAGTTCGGCGAGGTCCAGGAGAAGGTACTCACCCTCGTCCTGGAGCAGGCCTTCGGGCACCTGAACGTCGTCCAGGCCCTCGTTTTGGGCGTACAGGGCGGCCGGGGCCAGGAGGGCCGCCACGAGGGCGACCGAGGCGAGACGGAGTTGAGGCAACATGCGCTCGAAGCAGGTGGTCCGGCCACACCGCGGCCGCGTAGAGAAGAGTCTAGTGAAGGGGGGCGGTGATCGGAAGCGCCACGCTCCCCTGAACTTAGGACGGGCTTCCGGCTCAGCTTCTTCCGCAGCTCGACCCACCTTCCTCCGCCGGGCGGTATTCTCCGCATGGGGACCCGATGCCTCTGGCCGACCACCTCCATCCCGCAGCGGTGCTGATTGCGCCGCCCGCACGCGACAAGTGGCATCTGATTGAGATGCTCGCCGAGGCCATGGTGGTTTCGGGCCGACTTCCTGCGGACCAGCGGGCAGCCGCTGTGGAGGCGCTGTTCGCGCGTGAGCGTTGCGTGAGCACCGGGCTCGAGGACGGGATCGCCGTGCCACACGCCGCCTTGGAAGGGCTGCCCGGCATGGTGGTGGCGCTCGCGCTGCTCCCTGAAGGCATTCCCTTCGAATCGCAGGATGACAAGCCGGCCCAGGTCGTCGTGGGAGTGTTGGTGCCACGGCAGGAAAAACTGCTGCATCTGCAAACCCTCGCCGAAGTCGCGCGGCGGCTCGGAGACCGAGAGTTCCGATCCGAACTCCTGCAGTGCTCGGACGGGCGCGAAGCGGTCGCGCTCTGGTCTCGCCTCTAGGATTTCTGCTGTGCGCTGAGCGCCGACGCGCTCCAACCGGACCAGTTCATGATGCGATCTTGCGCAGCGCGTTGCAGTTGCTCGCGCACCCGCCGATAGTCCTCGAGACTGCCGCCGAACGGGTCGCTCACTTCGTAGCCCGCCGGATCGAAGAGTTCCGGCATCCAGCCGGCATCGCCGAGAGCCGCGAGATGATTGCGACCCATGGCGAGCACCAGATCCGGCGCGGCGCCGGCCGTAGCCTGCTGAACGCTGCGCGCGCGGTGCTGCCCGAGGTCCAATCCGACTTCGCGCGCCGCGGTCTCGGAGTGCTCGCTCGCTGGAGAACCCGGCATCGCGAAAGTGCCGGCGGATTCCACGATCCAGCCCAAGCGAGCGAGTTCTGGTTCTGTGACTCCCCAGGCCGCCGCGAGTTCACGACGCAGCATGGCCGCCGCCAGTGGGGAGCGGCAGATGTTGCCGCTGCACACCACCAACACGCGCAGACCGGGGTGTGCCTGTGCGGGCGCGACCTCTCCGCGAAGCACCTTCGGCAACGGATCGAAGGAGACGATGGCGGATGCTTTGCGAGCGCTCGTAGGTGCGGGATCGAAGGCCGCAGGCACCTGATGCTCGCGCAGCCAATCGGCCAGCGCTGCGCCGTGCAAGGGTTCCATCCCATGATCGTTCACGCTGCTCATCAACAAGGGATCGCCCACCGCTCGCGCACAGGCGCGGAAGCCCGCATGGTCCGGCACGCGCAGTCCGAGCTGCGGCCAACACCAAGCGAACTCACGCGCGCGCGGCGCCCAGCGTTCGGGCAGCAACACGGTCCAGGGGCCCGGCAGGCGCTGCTCCAGCCAGCGCGTCAATCCCGGGGGGAGTGAGGGCAGCCAGTGCGCAAGCGTCGCCAGGTCGGCCAAGTGCAGCGCGCAGGGTTTGTCAGCGGGCGCGTGTTTGAGCCGCGCGATCTGCGCCGCGGCGGCCGCAGCTCCGTGCGGCGCCACGGACGCCGCAAGTCCCGGCACCGTGTCGGTGGGAAGCGCCGCAATCCGACCTTCCGCGAG
>JAQBVK010000120.1 GCA_027623585.1 Planctomycetota bacterium | reverse complement strand
CCCCGCCGCATCGCGGCGGGGTGCTTCGTTTCATGCCTCGGCGTAGACTCAAGGAAGAATCATGAGCCGAAACCTCGAACACACACAAGCACTCGAGACGCGTCTCCTTGCGCTCGAGACTTCGAACCGCCGGCATCGCCTCGGCGCGCTCGGCATTGCCCTGCTTGCCATCCTCGGCTGCATGGACCGCGACGAACGGGTGCCGGTGATCACGGCGACGTTGCCGCCTGCGGAGCAAGGCAAGGTGATCGAAGCCGAGTCCTTCGTCTTGCGCGGCCCCGACGGCAAAGTGGCGGCGCAGCTCGACTTCGACAATGGCGGGCCGCGGCTGGTGCTCTTCAGCGAGCCGGAGGTGCCGGGTGTGATCCTCCGCACCGAACCGCGCAGCAGCGAGCTCCGGCTGGACGCCAAGGGCAAACGGCGGACGCACCTCGAGGCGATCGCGGACCTCAACATCGGCCGCTTCTCACTGGTCGAGGATTCCGGCCGAGTGATGGCGCAGATTCAGACCGAAGGCGGAGCGTGCAACTACGCCTTGCTCGGAGCGGCCAATCCGAAAGGGGTCCGTTCGATGCTGAACCTGGTGATGCCGCCGGTCGGCCCCCCCTCAATCTTGCTGAGGGATTCCGAGCAGAAGACGCGCATCATCGCACTGGACGAGTGAGGCGTTTGAGCGCGCCGCGCGACGTGGTGGACGTACATGTCCACATCCAACCCTGGTCGCAGATCAAGGCGGTGCCGCGCGCCACGATCGAGCGCGGCCGCTCCGACGTGGACGACATCCTGCGCTTTCAGCAGGATCCGGACGCCCTGGCCGATCACTTCGCCGAGCATGGGATCGCGCGTGCGGGCTTGATCAACTACGTGGCGCCGCGGCTGATGGGATTCGACGCCAGTTGCAACGACTGGATCGCCGCTTATCGCAACCATCGACCGGAGGTTTTCTTCGCGTGGGGTGGAGTGCATCCCGCCTTCTGCGCCGACGTGCGCGCCGAAATGCGCCGTCTGCTCGACGACCTGCGGGTGGATGGGATCAAGATCCATCCGCCGCATCAGGAGTTCGCCGCCAACGCGCACGCGACCGGTGAGCTGCCGGGACTCGGCGAAGTCTACGCCGCATGCGAAGAGCGCGGAGTGCCGGTCATGATCCACACCGGCACCTCGATTTTCCCCGGCGCGCGGTCACGGCTCGGCGACCCGATGCACGTGGACGACGTGGCGATCGATTTCCCCGCATTGCGCATCATCATGGCGCACGCGGGAAGACCGCTCTGGTACGAGCACGCTTTCTTCATCGCGCGACGTCACGCCAACGTGTCGCTCGACCTCTCCGGCATTCCTCCGCAGAAACTCACGGAAGTTCTACCGCGCCTGCCCGAACTGCAGGGCAAGGTGTTGTGGGGAACGGATTGGCCGAGTCCTGGAGTGCGCGACCTGCGATCGAATATTGAGGTATTTTGGAATCTTCCCGCTTGGAGTGAAGCATTCAAGCATTCGGTATTGGTGGATGCACCACTTGCTGCGCTTGCGCGCAGGCAGGCGCTCTGATATTCTTGCCACGCGCATTCTTGCGCAATTGCATGATGAAAATGATTCCCCCTCTACTTTTTGGTGTGGGAACAGCCCTGCTCCTAACCGCCACGGCCACGGCCGCTCAACCGCTCCAAGACGGCCCTCCTGGCGCCAAGCCGGTCCAGGCTGAAGCAGCCAAGACTGCCGAGAAGACGGCGAAGCAGGCTGGCGAAAAGGCTGAACAGGCCGAACCGGCAGGTGAAGCAGCCAAGCGTGGCAGCCACGCCCGCGACAACCGCGAAGTGCTCGAGCCGGTCGCCTTCGAGCAGGCGCGCTACGTCAAGCGTTGCGCTCAGCTCGAACGCATCAAGCAGATCGCCGCTGAGAAGAACAACGAGAAGCTCAGTCAGCAGGCTGAAGAGTTGGTTCTCAAGAACGACGGGCATCACACGGCGCGCCTTGCCGAACTCCGTACCAAGCACGGCGACGAGCAAGTCACTGCCGCCCTGGCTTGGATCGAGACCCGATCCAAAGAGCGCTCCGGCGCCGGCGTGGTGAAGGCCGCGAAGGACAAGCAGAAAGAAACGGGCTCCGCAGTCGACAAGAAGACCAAGGAGAACGCCAAAGACAAGAAAGAAAAGACCGACGAGATGAAAGAGAAAGCCAAGCAAAAAGTGAAAGGAGAAGCCAAGCCGTGAACAAAATCTCGTCCCTTCTGATCCTTGCTGCCTTCGCCGCAGTGTCCTGCTCGGACTCCGCTGCCGCCGATCCGGCGGACACGGTCATGAGCGCCGAGGAAGCCGCCGCGGCAGCCGCAACGGAAGTCACCGAAGAGAACGCCGACCAGATGCTCGCTGACATCCGCAAGGAACTCGAGCAAGAGTAGCTCGCGACGATCTCAGATCAGGGGCGAAGATCCGCAAGGGCCTTCGCCCCTGATTCCGTTAGAGCATCGCCGCGCCGAGCACGCCGGCGTCGTTGCCGAGGCTGGCGCGCAGCAGACGGAAGTCTGCGGCGCTGCGTCCGAAGGCGCGCCGGTCGAGCACCGTGAGCGCATGCGGTTCGAGCAGGTCGAGCACGGGCGCGCCGCCGCCGCCGAACAAGAAGACGCGCAAGTCCAGCAACAGCGCCACCGTGGCGAGAGCCTCGCCCAGCGCCTCGCCAGCGAGCCGGAAGACTTCGCGTGCGCGCGCGTCGGGAGTTGCGCCGCGTGCGCGTTCGGCAAGAATGGCGAGCGGAATGGATTCGCCAAAGGTCTCTGCGCCGAGCCGCTCCATCGCGAGCGCGCTGGCGATGGCTTCGAGGCAACCCGTCCCGCCGCAGCCGCACCGACGATCATGTCCCACGCGAATGTGACCGAATTCGCCCGCCATGCCGCCTGGACCACGCCAGAGTTCGCCGCCGAACATGATTCCGCCCCCGATCCCGGTGCCGAGCGTCGCGAGCAGGAAGTCGGGATGTTCCTTGCCGGCGCCGTGGCGGGCTTCGCCGAGCGCGGCGACGTTGGCATCGTTTTCTAGCCGCACTTCGGTGACGAGCGCGCGCTCCATCGCTTCCGCGAGATCGCGGCCGACGAGGAAGGGGAGGTTGGGCGCGTCGAGGATCACGCGTTGCGCGCCGTCGATGACCCCGGGCAGACCGATCCCGACGAAACCGGGAGTCGCGCCGTCACAGACCTCGCGCGTCGCGCTCGCGATGGACCGCACGCAGGCGTCGAAGTCGTGCGGATTCGGAACCTGCGCGCGCCGCTCAAGCTGGCCGTCGCGCACCAAGCCGACCTTGGCGGAAGTTCCGCCGAGATCCACGCCTACGCGCGCGCCGTCCATCACGCGCGCATCATAGGCCCCGCTAGCCGGCTGCTGAATGCTCGGCCAGATCAGCGGCGGTTGCCGCGCTTCAGCGCCTTCTGATAGAGCTCGAGCGCTTCCGGCATGGCGTCGTTGAGACGTCCGATGCGCGTTTCCTCGCTCGGGTGGGTCGACAGCCACTCCGGCGGCTTCTCGCCGCCGAGCGCGCCCATCCTTTGCCAAAGTCCGACGGCCGCTTGCGGATCGTAGCCGGCGTTGGCCGCCATGTAGAGACCGATCTCGTCGGCCTCCGACTCATGCGAGCGCGAGAACGGCAGCATGATGCCGACCGTGGTGCCGACGCCGAGCGCGGCCATGATTCCGCCGCGCTCGTCGGCGTCCATCTTGCGCATGGAGAAGGAAGCCCCGATCAGCGCGCCCTGCAGCACCATGCTGTGGGACATCCGTTCAGCGCCGTGGTGGAGGATTGCATGCGCGACCTCGTGGCCCATGACCGCCGCCAGGCTGTCCTCATCCTGCGTGATCGGGAGCAGGCCGGTATACACGGCGCATTTGCCGCCGGGCAGCGCCCATGCGTTGACCATCTGCGGATCGTCGATCAGCGAGAACTCCCAAAGGAAGTCCTTCGCATCGCTGTCCGGATAAAGGTCCTTCGCGGATTGCGCGATGCGCTTGCCGATGCGCTGCACCATTTGGTACTGCGGTCCTGAAGTGATCAACTTCTCATCAGCCAGCATCTCTCCGTAAGCATCCGCTCCCAAGCGCATTTCCTGCGCCGCGGACATGAAGTTGAGCTGAGAACGGCCGGTCGGCGTGGTGCTGCACGCAAGCAGCGTGATGGCGACGAACAGGGCGGCGAGGATCTTCATGGCTTCGCTATCGTAATACGCTCCGGAGGGAGGTTCCTCCGGCGAATTCTGGCCGATGTCCACCCGCGCGCCCACGCTGCTGATCGTCCTCGACGGCTGGGGCCACGCCCCTGACCGCGATTGGAACGCGATCACGCGCGCGCCCGCGCACCGCTTCCTGGAGTGGTGGGAGAAGTGGCCGCATGCCCTGCTCTCCGCGAGCGGACATGAAGTCGGCTTACCGCTCGGGCTGATGGGCAACAGCGAGGTCGGCCACACCAACCTTGGTGCCGGGCGCATCGTCCAGCAGACCATCACGCGCATCGATCAAGCGATCGCAAACGGCGAGTTTGCCGCGAATGGCGCGCTGCGCGGCGCCGTGGACCACGCGCTCCAGACCGGCGGCCGCCTCCACTTGTTCGGCCTGCTCGGCGACGGCGGAGTGCACGCTTCGGAAGACCACTACGCGGCACTGCTTGCTTTGGCCAAGCGCATGGGCTTGCCGGGCGAACGCGTGCTCTTCCATGCTTTGCTCGACGGCCGTGACACGCCGCCCTCGTCCTCGCAGGGCTATCTCGAACGGCTCGAAGCCGTGCTCGCGCGCGAAGGCGGACGCATCGCCACGCTCTGTGGCCGCTATTTTGCGATGGATCGCGACCAGAACTGGGAGCGAACTCAGCGCTTCTGGGATCTGCTCGTCCACTCCAGCGCGCCCTTCGCAGCCGAATCTGCCCGCGCCGCAGTCTCGGCCGGGCTCGCGCGCGGAGAGACCGACGAGTTTCTCCAGCCCACGCGCATCGGTCCTCCGCTTCCGCTCGCCGCCGGCGACGCGCTGCTGTCCTTCAACTTCCGCGCCGACCGCGTGCGCCAGATCAGCGATGCGCTGCTCGGCGGCGCCGCCTTCGACGCGCGCGCCTTCCAGCGCGGCGTCGTGCCGAAGCTGCACTACGTCACGATGACGCAGTACCGCAAGGACTTCGCCTGCGCCGTGGCCTATCCACCCGAGCAACTGCGCTCGATGTTCGGCGAACTCGTGGCAGCGCGCGGGATGCGTCAAGTGCGCTGCGCCGAAACCGAGAAGTACGCGCACGTGACCTACTTCTTCAATGGTGGGCGCGAAGCGGTCTATCCCGGTGAGGAGCGCGTAATGGTGCCTTCACCCAAGGTGCCGACCTACGACCTGAAACCGGAGATGAGCGCGCCCGGCGTCACCGACGAAGTGTGCAAGCGGCTGGAAGCCGGCGAGACCGATCTCTACGTGGTGAATTTCGCGAACGCCGACATGGTCGGCCACACCGGTGTGCAGTCCGCCGCCGAAGCCGCGGTGCGCGCGGTGGACGAGAGCCTCGGACGCATCGTCGCGCTCGCGCTCGCGCGTGGCGGCACCGTCGCGATCACCGCCGACCACGGCAACTCGGAGCAGATGTGGGATCCGGTGAGCAAGCAGCCGCACACCGCCCACACCACCAACCCGGTGCCCTTCCTGCTGATCGGGGAGCGTTTCCGAGGAGCTCGGCTGCGCGAGATCGGGATTCTGGCCGACGTCGCCCCGACCTTGATTCAGGCGATGGGGTTGAGCCAGCCGCCCGAAATGGACGGCGCGTCGATGCTGGCCTCCTGAGCGGCCGGCAGAAAGCAAGTTTTGGGCTCTGAGAGCCGAGGAGAGGGGGCAGGCTCCCGTGCCATGGGGGCCCGGATTCCGTCATGAAGCGCCTTCTCACCGTCGCCCTTGCCTGCGCCCTGTTCGCCGCTTCCGGCACTGCCCAGAATGCTTGGTACGTCAACCCGACCACGGGCAGCGACGTCAATACGGGGCAGTTGCCGGGTCAGGCCTTTCGATCGCTCACGCATGCGCTGAGCGTGGCCGCCCCCAACGACAACGTGTTCCTCTCGGAGGGGACCTACTCGACCTTCGAGACTTTTCCGATCGGATTACGCGACGGGGTCCGCGTCAGCGCGCTCGGCGGCCTGCCGGTCTTCGACGGCAACGGCACCGCCACTCTGTTCAACCTTGCCGAAGACATCACCGCAGACACGGAGTTGAGCGGCGTGTCGATGACCGACGCGTCGACCTGCTTTGCGGTGACGGCCGGCCGCGCAGTGGATGGCCTGATTCTTTCGGGTTGCACGTTCACGCCCACGGCGACCGGTTTCAGCGCGACGCTTTCCTCGGGAAGTGCGGGGCAGAAGCTGACGCTGAGTGAGTGCAACTTCGCCGCCACGGCCGCAAACGTCGCGATTTCAATCACTGTTTCCGACGGCACCACCTTGGCCGACGGCGGCGTCGAGAGCTGCGAGATCCTCGGCGTGTTCAACGTGGGCATGCTGTTGCACGCCGCCGGAGACGGCGCGATCGGTACCGGTTTCGTCGCGGCAGGGAACGAGATCTCGGGTTCGTCGACTGCCCTGCATCTGCGCGCAGAAGGCGCCGGCAGCGGCAACCTCTCGACCGTAGGCGCCACGATCCGCGGGAACATGGCAACCGGCGCCAGTCCGGCGGTGGACACCGGCTTCTTGCTCGAAGCCCTGCGCGGCGGAGCCAACTCCGGCGGACGCGTGACCTCGCGCATCGAGTTCAACGAGGTCAATGGCTTCGACGTGGCGGTTGAAATCCTGGCCCTCAACAACGGCATATCGATTGCCGACGTCATCTCGGACTTCTTCGGCAACGTTTTCAGCGGCCTCGTCGCGGGAGTGATCCTCGACGTCACGCAGCCCACCACCGGCGAGCGCAACGCGGATCCGAACTTTGGAGGGAACTCCGAAGGCGGCGTCGCCTGCCTGAACACCTTCACCGGATTCGTCACCGATTTCACGCTCGACCTCGACCAAGTGCAGACGCTGTTCGCGCGCTACTGCTGGTTCGACGGCGGTCCGGCCGTGCTGGGCGGCATCGTCAACACGACGCCGATCTACGACAACGATCTCGGCGGCACCGCCACGGGTCTGCTGGAGGCCGGAGTCGAAGACCAGGAGGTCACGATCACGGCGGCGGCCACCAGCGGCTTCGTCGATGCGGCGGGCGCGTACGCGGCCGGACAGATCGTGGTGGACCTCGATGGCGTCACGCTGGATCAGGAAAGCGTCACGACCTTGCCGATCGGAGCCGGACTCGTGGTCACGCTTCCCGTCTTGATCGCGGGCGCGCACG
>JAQBVK010000119.1 GCA_027623585.1 Planctomycetota bacterium | reverse complement strand
GCTGCCGCCTTCGTCGACGGTGGTCGGTCATACGCGCTGGGCCACGCACGGCGCGCCGGCGGACCGCAATGCCCACCCGCACCGCGACGACCGCTGTGAGGTGGTGGTGGTGCACAACGGCATCATCGAGAACTACGTGGAGTTGCGGGCCTGGCTTCAGGAAGAAGGCCATGCCTTCACGACTGAAACCGACACCGAAGTCTTGGCGAACCTGGTCGCGTGGCATCTGCGCCGCGACCGGGATCTGCCGACGGCGGTGCGCGAGAGCATCGCGCGCATCGACGGCTCCTACGGCTTGGTGGTGACGGCGGCTTCGGAGCCGCACCGCATCGTGGTCGCACGGCAAGACTCACCGCTGGTGATCGGCGTCAGCGATGAAGGCCGCTATGCCGCGAGCGACATGCCCGCGCTCTTGCCCTTGACGCGCGAGTTCGTGATTCTCGAGAATGGCGAATACGCGGTACTCGAACCGCACGCGCACGCCATTTTCTTGAACGACGGCACGCCGGTCGTGCGCGCTTCCGTGCACTGCGACTGGACGCCGGAGCAGGCCGAGAAACAGGGCTACCCACACTTCATGCTCAAGGAGATTCACGAGCAGCCCGACGTGCTCGCGCGGACCGCCTTCGAGCGATTCCTCGATCTCGAGGGCGACGTCGCCTTCGAGGAAGGCTTCGGCTTCGATGACGCCGCGCTGCGCGGCATTTCACGCCTGCGCTTCATGGCGATGGGCACTTCGCTGCACGCTGCGATGATCGGCCAACAGTTCGCCGGGACCCTCGCGCGGCTGCCGGGCGAGACCCTCAACGCGAGCGAGTTCCTCTACAGCCCCGAGTTGGAAGAAGGTGACGCGTTGACCGTCGTGGTCTCCCAGAGCGGCGAGACTGCGGACTCGCTGCGCGCGCTCCGCGAGGTGAAGCGCCGCGGCGGGCGGGTGCTCGGGATCTGCAACGTGCGCGGCAGCACGCTCGCGCGCGAAGCCGATCACTTGATCTTGACCCACTGCGGCCCCGAAATCGGTGTGGCCAGCACCAAGGCCTTCTTCGGCCAAGTCGTCGCCATGTATCTGCTTTCGATCCGGCTCGGGCGCGCGCGCGGAGTGCTCGACGCAGGGCAAGGCCGGGAACGTCTCTCCGATCTGCGCAAACTGCGCCATCGCATGGAGGCCTTGTTCAGTGATGCCACCCTCGAGGCAATTCGCGCCACGGCGAAGTATCTCGCGGGCGTGCGTTCCTGCCTGTTCCTTGGACGCGCTTTACAGCATCCGGTGGCGCTCGAAGGCGCGCTGAAATTGAAGGAGATCAGCTACATCCACGCCGAGGGTTATCCGGCGGGGGAGATGAAGCACGGCCCGATCGCATTGATCGATCCGGACTTCCCGGTGATCGCGATGGTCACACCTGGACGCACCTACGAGAAGATGCTTTCGAACCTGCAAGAAGTGCGAGCGCGGGGCGGCATCGTGATCGCAGTCGCCGCAGCCGGAGACGCCAAGGCCGCCGACAGCTCCGACTTCTTGCTGCCGGTGCCCGAGGCGCCGGAGTTGCTCGGGCCGCTGGTCACGGTGGTGCCCTTGCAGTTGCTCGCCTACGAGACGGCGCTGTTTCTCGGGAAAGACATCGATCAACCGCGCAATCTGGCCAAATCCGTCACCGTGGAGTGATCGATGACCCCACAGCCTGCCACTCCGCTGCGCCACGTGTTGCTCACCGGAGCGGCGGGCTTCATCGGCTCGCACCTTACGGAGCGATTGCTGCTTGCAGGATGCGCGGTCACGGGGATCGACAATTTCGATCCCTACTATCTCACGCGGGACAAACGCGAAAATCTCGGAGTGGCGCTCGCCCATCCCGGCTTTCGTTTGCTGCAGGCGGATCTGCGGGACCGCGCGGCGCTCGATCGCGCGCTGGCTGAGCATGGCCCCTTCGACGCGGTCGCGCATTTGGCGGCACGTGCCGGAGTCCGCGCTTCTTTTGAGGATCCCAAGGCCTACGAGGATCTCAACCTCGGAGGAACCCGCGTCCTGCTCGAAGCATTGGACGCGCGAGATTCGGCCGCGAACCTCGTGTTCGGGTCTTCCTCGAGCGTCTACGGCGACTCCGCGGGCCCGTTTCGAGAGGACCAGCCGCTCGGCGAACCGCTCTCGCCCTACGCGGCCACCAAGCAGGCTTGCGAGCGGCACTTGGAAGCAGTGCATCGGCGCAGCGGCCGCGAAATTTCGATCATGCGCCTGTTCACGGTCTACGGCCCTCGTCAGCGGCCTGACATGGCGATTCCACGTTTCGCCGCAAGGCTGCTGCGCGGTGAAGCGGTCGAGATCTACGGCGACGGCGCCAGCCTGCGCGACTACACCTACGTGTCCGACATCGTCGATGGCTTGGTGCGTGCGCTCTCGACGCCCGCCGCGTGTCGCAGCTACAACCTCGGCAGTAACAGCCCGGTCCGGCTCGACGACATGCTCGCCCGGCTCGCCGCCGTGCTCGACCGCGCACCGCGCGCGGAGCACGTCGTGCAGCCGCCCGGCGACGCGGCATTGACCTGGGCTTCGATCGATCGCGCGCGCACCGAGCTCGGCTGGGAGCCGCGCGTGTCTTTTGAGGAAGGATTGCGTCGCAGTGCGGGCTGGCTGCGCGCGCGCCACGGCGCCGATCAGGCCGAGCGCGAAGCATGAGCGGCCTCGATCTCGTGGTGGGCGGCGCCGGCTTCATCGGTTCGCACTTGACCGACGCACTGCTCGAACGCGGGCGTCGCGTGCGCGTGCTTGATGACTTCGCCACCGGCTACCGCCACAACCTCGAGGCCGCGCTCGGCGCGCTCCGCTTCGAGCTCATGGAAGGCGACGCGGCCGATGCCGCGACCGCGCGCGCCGCTTGCGCCGGCGTGGAGAGGATTTTTCACTTCGGTGCTCGGCCGAGCGTGCCTTGGAGCGTCGCCCATCCGCGCGAGGCGCTCCGCGCCAACCACGGCACGACCCTCGCCTTGCTCGAAGCGGCCAGCGCGGCGGGCGTGCGGGGTTTCGTGTTCTCCTCGAGCAGCGCGATCTACGGCGAGCGTCCAGAACTCCCCAAGCAAGAGGATCAAGAACCCGATCCTCGCTCGCCCTACGCCGAACACAAGTGGATGGGGGAGCAAGCGCTGCGCGCGAGCGCGCGTGCGGGCGGTCCGGCGGGCGCGAGCTTGCGCTACTTCAACGTCTATGGGCAGCGACAGGATCCGTCCTCGCCGTACAGCGGAGTGATCTCGATCTTCGCGCGCGAAGCCCGCGCGGGACGCGCGCCCACGATCCACGGCGACGGCGGACAGACCCGCGATTTCGTTCACGTCAACGACGTGGTGCGCGCCAACTTGCTTGCCGCCGAGCATCTGCCCTTGCCCGGTGAGGATCCGGCGCCGGTGTTCAACGTCGGGCGCGGCAACAGCGTGAGCATCCTCGAGCTGTGGGAAGCAGTCTGCGGTGCAGCCGGCGTCGCGCCGCCGCCGCCGCCGAGTTTCTCGCCGACGCGCGCTGGAGACGTGCGCCACTCGCGCGCCGACGCCGCGCGCGCTGAGCGCCTGCTTGGCTGGAGCGCGCAGATCGATCTCGTCGACGGCTTACGCGATACCTTGCGCGAAGATCGCCTCTAGGGCAGGCCGCTAGGAAGCTTCGACGCGCAGGTCGGGGTCGTCGAAGGTCAGGCGTCCCTTCAGCGAAGTGCCGTTGGATTTGATCCACCAGAGGTTCAGGCCGTCGAAGTCGAGCTGGCCGCCACGAATCATGTCGAGTAGTTCTTTGCGGCTGCTCACCAGCACCCAGCCATCCCCGTTGACGCCGTTGATGAGGCGCACGGCGACGATGGTGTCGCCTGCCAGAAGCCCCAGAGCTTCAGCGCCGCTCCCAGGGAACACTTCCACGACGCGCAAAATGTTCAGCAACTGGTCGTAGCGCTTGTCCGGCACCGGGATCTTCAACTGCTCGACCACGGGGGAGAACCCGAGCATGCCGAGCGTCCACTGCGCTTCCTCCGCGTCGAGTTTCAAGCGCGTCGAAGCGCGCACGGGCGTCGCAGTCGGCGCCGCGATTCGTTCATAATCTAAACTCAGGACTTCCTCGGCGCGCCGCATCAGGAGTTCTCGTTGCAGAGCAGCGGACTCCGCCACCGGCACTCCGTCCACGCTCAAAATGCGGTCACCTTCGCGCAGGCCAGCCTGGGCCGCGGGTCCGCGCGGGTGCACCCGCTCCACCAACAGCGTGTCCGGCCTCATCCCCATGCCAAGCCACACGTGCGGCCGATAGAGCCGCGACTCAAGGATCTGGCGCACCCGTGCCGACGGGATCGCGTAGGAAATGCCCTCCGCACCGATCATGGTGGCGCTGTTGATGCCGATCAGATCGCCGCGCATGTTCAGGAGCGGGCCCCCGGAGTTGCCGGGGTTGATCGCGGCGTCGGTCTGGAGCACGCCGGAGAGCCGGTGCACGTCGCGTACTCCCTGCACCAGGATGTCTCGTCCGATGCCGGACAACACGCCGGTCGTCAGCGAGAGCGAAGAGCCGAGCGGTGCCCCCAGCGCGATCACGCGCTCGCCAATCAGCACGTCGTCCTCTTTGCAGAGGAAAAGGGCCGGAAACGGACCCTCGCCTCGCAGTTTGAGCAGCGCGAGATCCCATTCACGATCCAAGGAAATGACCTGAGCATCGAAGGCACGCCCGCCAAACTCCGGCGAGAAGGTGACGCGGCAGGCCAGTTGGTCGTCCGATTTATCATCCTCCGGCGCGATCACGTGCGCATTGGTGATCACGAAGCCCTCGGCGTCAATGATCACTCCGCTGCCCTGGCTGATCAGTTGCCCGGCGCGCGCACCGGCGGCTCCGCTCAAGGGACTCAAGCGCTTGCGGTAGCCCTGAACCGTAACCACGGCCGGGCCAGCCATGCGATAGGCGCGCGCTTCGGGCGTCCACCGCTCGCCATAGCGCTCGGCGAGCTCGGCAAGCTCGGCTTGCGTCGGCACCACGGGCAGTCCCGGTTTGGATTCCGGAACGGCCTGTGCGAGACCTGGAAGCAGGGCTAGAACGAGGACCGACACAGCACTCATTACATCAAATTCAACTTTAGGTTAACGAGTTCAGTCCCTTCGCACCGATGAGGTTTCAGTGAAACCTGCCTTTCACCTGCGAGAGTGCATCGAGATCCCGCCCGCGGCACCTGTCCGGGCGGCGAAATCACGACCGCGGGGTATGCTAATCTACCGGGTCATTCTCGCTAAGAATCGTGCAAGTGGACAACATCGAAGAGGAATTGTCAGGCGATGTGGCGGCGGCGCTGCGCGGCGGCCCCCACGTCCAAATTTTGAACCGGCGCGAGGTGGCGCCGCTGGTGAAATCCCTGTCGGGGTTGAGCGCCGCCTGGAGTTGGTTCAACATCCTGTTCAACTGGGGAATCATGCTCGGCACGATGGCGGTGACGATCTGGATCGACCACTGGGCGCTGTACTTTCCTGCGATCATGCTGATCGGCGCGCGCCAGCATGCGATGGCGATCCTGACCCACGACGCCTCGCACTACCGGCTGTTCAAGAGCCGCTGGTGGAACGACACCGTTTGTGACGTGTTTTGCTGCCTGCCGGCTGGCATCTCACTGAAAGCCTTCCGCGGTCTGCACCTGCAGCACCACTGGTACTTGAACACGCAGAAGGATCCGGACTTCACCGCCCACCAGGGAGACTCAGACTTCGTGTTCCCGATGCCGCGCAAGCGCTTCTTGGGGATCATTTTCCGCGACCTGACGCTGCTGCACATCCGACAGGCCTGGAAGGGCCGTCGCGGCTACTCGCCCTTCGGCGTGGGTCGAGGCTGGCGTTCCTGGCTGATGGGCAAGGCCTCCAAGGACGAGCACTCGCTGACCGGGCAAGAGCGCGCGCGCGTGCTACTGGTGATTGCGATCGGCATTGGACTCGCCGTGGCGTTGCCGTGGCACATCGTGTGGCGGGCTGCGATCCTGTGGTTCGTGGCCTGGTTCACGATGCTTTCCTTGTGCTTGCGCATGCGCTCCGCCGGTGAGCACTTGAACGTGCCGAACGAACACGAGCTCAATGCCGGCCGCACCATGGTCACGAGCTTCTGGGAGCGCACCTCCTTCTGGCCGCACGGAATCGGCTACCACATGGCGCACCATCTGTTCCCCTCGGTGCCGTGCTTCCGGCTCAAGCAACTGCACGCGGGCCTGATGAAGATTCCGGTCTACGCCGAGAAACTGCATCAGACGGCCGGCTTCCCGGGTCTGCTCGATGAACTCGCCCCGCGTGACCTCGACTCGTCTGCGGCCGTCGCGAAACTCTGAGGATCCAAATTCCCTTGAGCCGTGGAACCGCTCGCACCTTCATCGAATCCTGACTCGGCGATCGAACTCGCCACCCGTCCAGGCACTTCGGCGAGGCGGATCGATCGGGTGGGTCTGGCGGATCGGGTCCGCTCCCTCTCGCGGATCAACGCGCTCCGGACTTGGGCCGACATCGCCTTCGATTGGACGATCATGCTGGGGGCGATGGCGGTGACCATCCGCCTGGACCACTGGGCGCTCTATCCCTTCGCCATCATCTTGATCGGCTCGCGCCAGCACGCACTCGCCATTCTGCTCCACGACGCGTCGCATTACCGACTATTCAAGAGCCGCGCGTGGAACGACACCGTCGCCGAAGTGTGTTGCGGCCTGCCGATCGGGGTCAGCCTGAAGGCGTTCCGCGAGATCCACTTGCTCCATCACTGGCACGTCAACGAAGTGCGCGACGTCGGACATCAAGCTCACTTGGACGACAAGGATTTCATCTTTCCGATGAAAAGGAAGCGCATGCGCGGCATCATCGCCCGAGATCTCCTGCTGCTGCACGTGCGGCAATCCTTTCGGGGCCGTCGCGGATATTCACCGTTCGGCGCCGGCCGCGGCTGGCGTTCTTGGCTGCTCGGCCGGCCGCGCAAGGACGCCCACGCCTTCACGACCGCCGAGCGCATGCGATTCCTGTTCACCTACGGTGCAGTGTTGACGCTCGCGCTCACGCTTCCTTGGGGGATCGTGTGGCGCGCGATTCTGCTGTGGATGGTGGCTTGGTGCACGGTGCTGACGCTCTGCATTCGTCTCCGTTCGGCGGGCGAGCATCTCTGCGTGGAGAATCAACATGAGCTGAACATCGCGCGCCACGTGGACGCGCGCTGGTGGGAGCGCCTGGGGATCTTGCCGCACGGCATCCAGCACCACGTCGCGCACCACATGTTTCCGTCAGTGCCTTACTATCGTCTCAAGATGTTGCACGAGGGGCTGTTGCAGGATCCGGTGTATGCGGCTGACTTGCATCGCACCGTCGGCGTCTTCGGCCTGCTGGACGAGCTCGCCCCGCGCGTTTCCGAAACCACACGCACTCCTTCGCAGCATTGAAAGAGGCTCG
>JAQBVK010000118.1 GCA_027623585.1 Planctomycetota bacterium | reverse complement strand
ACAACACCACCGACGCGATCAGGAGCACGGCCACCAGTGCGTAGGGAGTGGGATCACTGCCGATCTCCTTCAGCGCGTCGAAGACCTGCACCGGTGCGCAACGCGTGTAGTTGAGCATCAGCGGCGTGCCGAGCTCGGTGAAGGACCAAATGAAGACGAGGATGCCTCCGGCAAAGAGTCCCGGTGCGATCAGCGGCAGCGTGATGCGCCGAAACTTGCGCAGGCCGGTGCAGCCGAGGTTGGAGGCGGCTTCGGCCAACGCGGGATCGAGATTGGCGAGCGCAGCGGAAGCGTTCAGATAGATGATCGGATAGAGCGCCAGCGCTTCGAGCAAGATCACGCCGCCGAGTCCGGAACTGCCTAGCCAATCGTGACCGATTCCAAACCACGCGTTGACGGCGCCGTACTGTCCGAACAACTGTTGCCAACCGACCGCGCCCAAGAAAGGCGGCAAGATCATCGGCACCAGCACGAGTCCGGTGAACCAGCGCTTGCCGGCGAAGTCATAGCGATCGGCGATCCACGCCAGCGGCACCGCGATCGCGCTTGCGAGCAGGGTGACGCCCAGCGCGATCAGCACCGAGTTGCGCAAGCCGCCGGCGTAGACCGGATCGGTGAGCACGCCGATGAGGTGGCGGAGGGTGAAACCGTCCGCGTCGTAGAAGCCTCCCTGAAGCACCATCCACAAGGGCACCAGGAACAGGACGCCCAGCAGCAGGCTGGTGGTGGCGAAGATGCCGCGCGCGAGGCCGCGCGGCATCACGGCGCTTCCCCCCCGCTGCCAGCCAGCGCGCGCGCGAGTTCGAACTGCGCGCGGAAGTCGGCGGTCCACGCGCGCAGGTACTCCCGCCGCGGGATCTCACCCGTGATCGTCGGAGCGCTCTCCCAGGAGAGCGGCCACGGAGCAGACGGCAAGCGCCGCATCGCCGCGACTGCCGCGGCATTCGCGGGCGCATCCGGACCGCCGGCATCGAGCACGGCGCTCCACGCGGCGCGCAACTCGACGCCGGCGTCGAGGCAAGCGGCGCGCACCAGATCGCGGTGCGCGGCGAAGTGGCGCGCGGTCCAGCGCGGACGAAAGCGCCAACTCTCAGCCAGCGCATAGGCGCCGATGGTGGGATCGGCAAAGTCGTCGGCCAAGAACGGCTTGTGCTGCTCGAAGCGCTCGTTCATCTGTGGATCTTCGCTGGGATAGAAATCGCGCCGGATCGGCAGCCGACGCAGTGCGTAGTGCGCCGGGCCGCCTGGCGTTCCGGGCCGATAGCACCACAGCCGCTGCCCCTCTTCGCTGAGCGTGAATTCGATGAAGCGGCGCGCCAACTCCGGTTCCGGCGCGCCGCGCAGCAGGCTGATCGGGTCGCAGGTGACGCCGGTCCCGCCCGCCGGACTCATGAAGCCGACGCGATCGGGTGCGTACGCTGGCGAGAATTGGGACTGGAATCGTCCATAGAAGTCGATCGCGATGCCGGCGGCGGTTTCGCCCATCGCGACTTCATGGGGCACGCGCTGCGAAGAAGGCGTGAAGTAACGCGCGTTCGCGCCGAGCCTCAACAACAGCCACCATCCGTCCTCCCAACCGCGATCGAGCGCCACTTGGTATTCGGGCGGCGCCGCCTCGGGCGTCGACTCGTGCCGTTCGATGGCGGCGTCGTCGAAACCTGCGGCGTGCGCGGAGCGCGCCATCGCCTGCTGGATCAAGCCTTCGAAAGCCTTCGCAATGCTGCTCGACTTGGTTGGATCGGCCAGCCCGACTTGGCCGCGCAATCGCGGGTCCGCGAGGTCGGACCACTCACGCGGCTCCGCCACGCCGAGATCGCGCAGGCGATCGCGGTTGAACACGATGCCGAAGGTGCTGACGGCGTTGCCAAACCACGCCGCACCGCGCCAAATATCGCCCGAGATTCCCTTCGGCAACCACTCGCGACCCTCCGGGCTGTACTGCAGCGCGCGTGGTAGCCCTTCCGGCCAGGGGGCGACCAAGAGGCCTTGTTCGGCGGCTTTGCCGTGGTCGTACTCACCGCCGCCGAAGAAGAGATCCACTCCACCGCAGTCAAAGGCGGTCGGGTCGTCGATGGCGCGGAAGTCGCGCCAGATCAACGCCAACTCCGGATCCGTCGGAGGCACTTTCGCCAATGCAGCCTCGGCGGCGCCGGCCGGCCAGCCGCGGCCTTCGCGCAGCCGCCATGCGCGATATGCGGACGTGCTCTCGCTCGCGAGAAAGCGTGCGATCTCGCTAGTGCCGCCGATCACGATCCAATCGACGCGCACCGGCGATCCGTGCTCGCGCAGATGCCAGTCCTCGAAGGCGCGGCCGAATTCCGAGCGGATTGCTTCGTTGTGGGGCGTGATCACGGCCAGCCGCCTCTTGGCTTCCAGCGGCCCATGCGTGCTCATCAACTGAAGTTCGGGCTCCGGGCGCAGCGCAAATGGCAGCGCGAGCACCGCGAGCAGCAACAACAGGATCGGGAGGACGCGCATCATCGAGTCAGCGCGTCAGCAAAACGGCGTCCTCGGAATCGAACCAGAGATGGATGGGCGTGCCAGGCGCGAGCCGCGCGCGCGGCGGTAGCTCCGAGACCTGCAGTGAAACTCCCGTAGCGCCTGTGCCCAGCCGCACACCGTGCTGCGCCATTTCGCCGAGATAGACGCTTTCCTCCACCACGCCTGCGAGTTGATTCGGCGCGCCGTCCGGCGCCGCGCCGAGGCGCAACACTTCCGGACGCAGTGAGATGCTCAGCCGAGTCCCGGCGGCAGGCAGCGGCTCGGCGCCGGGGTTCACGAGCACCTCTCCGACCGCGGTGCGCACGCGCGCGCGCGCACCGTCGACGCCGAGGAACTCGCCCTCGATAAAATTGGTCTCGCCGATGAAGTGGGCAGCGAAGCGTGAACACGGGCGCTGATAGAGCTCTTCAGGCGGCGCGCACTGCTCCACTCGCCCTTGGTTGAGCACCGCAATCCGATCCGCAATCGACAAGGCTTCCTTCTGGTCGTGCGTGACGTAAACGGCGGTGAGCCCCGATTCCTTGCAGATGCGGCGGATCTCGCCGCGCATCTCGAGCCGCAACTTCGCGTCGAGGTTGGACAGCGGCTCGTCGAGCAGCAAGCATCGCGGCCGCACGACGAGCGCACGCGCCAACGCAACGCGTTGTTGTTGTCCACCGGAGAGCTGGGCTGGGCGATACTCGGCGCGGTCGGACATGCGCACTTGCTCGAGGGCTTCGCCGACCCGGCGAACGCGATCCGCGGCGGAAACCTTTCGCATTTCGAGTCCGAAGGCGAGATTCTCGCGCACCGTCATGTGCGGCCACAGCGCATAGGATTGAAACACCATCCCGGTGTCCCGCTGGTGCGGCGGAAGCTGCGTGACGTCCTGGTCGCCGATCAAGATGCGGCCGCCGTCAGGAGCCGCGAAGCCTGCGATGCAACGCAGCAGGGTGGTCTTGCCGCAACCGCTCGGGCCGAGCAGGAAAAATAGTTCGCCGCTGTGAATCTCCAGCGAGACCCGGTCCACGACCGTCAGCTCGCCGAAGCGCTTGAGCACCTGATCGAGTACGATCCGCATCCGCGACGCATTCTAGGCAGGCGCGGAGCGGGGCCGGGGCCCGGTGAGCGATACAATCGCCCTTGGAGATGAGCCATTCTGCGCCAAGCGCCTTGAACAAGCCTCGAACCGACCTTCGAGAACTGCTCAAAGAGCGCGTACTCGTGCTGGACGGCGGCATGGGGACCTCGCTCAACGAACGAGGCGTGGCCTTCACGGACTGTTTCGAGTTGGCCGTGCTCGAACGGCCGCAACTGGTCCGCGAGGTGCATCGAGCTTTCCTCGACGCCGGCGCCGACGCGATCCAGACCAACACCTTCGGAGCCAGCCGCATCCGTTTGGCGCGCCATCATCTCGAGCACCGCCAGGAGGAGATCTTCGAGACGGCCGCGAAGATCGCGCGCGAAGCGGCCGGGGAGCACCGCCACGTGCTCGGCGCGCTCGGTCCTCTGGGCGTCGAGATGGAACCGATCGGACGCCTCGCGCGCGAAGAGGTGCGCGCGGCCTACCGCGAGGCCGCCGCGCGACTCGCGCCTTTGGTCGACGGCATCGTGCTCGAGACCTTCAACCACGTCGAGGAGTTGGTCGAAGCGGTGCGCGGAGTGCGCGAAGCCAGCGATGCGCCGCTGTTCGCCTTCCTCTCGGTGAACAGTCGCGGGTACACCACCCACGGGACTTCGGGCGAACAAGGCGCCATCCTCGTCGCCGCCGCCGGGCCGGATTTGATCGGCTTCAACTGCTCCACCGGACCACGCGCCGTGCTCGAAGCCGCGTTGACCGCGCTCACGGTGATCGATTTGCCGATCGGCGCGAAACCGAACGCCGGCATGCCCCGCGAGGTCGACGGACGCGTCTTCTACCAAAACGATCCCGATTACTTCGCGCGCTTCGCGCGCCGTTTCCTGCAAGCCGGCGGCAGACTGGTCGGCGGCTGCTGTGGCACCACGCCGGAACACGTGCGCGCGCTCGCGCGCGCCGCGCGCATGGGCAACGCGCAAGATGCTTCCGTGGCTCCGATCGGATCCGCGCGCGCTCCCCGTCTTCATGAGCGCGCACGCGCTCCGCTGCAGGCCATCCCGCTCGCGGAACGCTCCGCCTTCGGAGCAGCGCTCGCCGCCGGCGACTATCCGGTGAGCATCGAGCTACTTCCTCCGCGCACGCCCGACATGAGCGCGATGATCGAATCGGCGCGCGCGCTCAAGGCGGCCGGCGCGCACGCGGTCAACCTGCCGGATGGGCCGCGCGCCTCCGCGCGAATCAGCAACATCGCCGCCGCCGCGATCCTGCAACGCGAAACCGGTCTCGACGCGCTGGTGCATTTCTGTTGCCGCGACCGAAACCTGCTCGGCATGCAATCCGATTTGCTCGGCGCCGCGGCGCTCGGAGTGCACGACTTGTTGGTGGTCACCGGAGATCCGCCCTACCAAGGCAACTATCCGGAGGTCACCGCGGTGTTCGACGTGGACGCAATCGGACTCTGCAACATTGTCGATCAACTCAATCACGGCCTCGACCTCGGTGGCAACCCGCTTGGCGCACAGACGGGCTTTTGCTACGGAGCCGCGTGGAACCACGCCGCGCTCGACGCGCACCGTGAATACGAGCGTTTCAATTGGAAACAGCGGGCTGGCGTCGACTTCTTCATCACGCAACCGGTCTTCGACGCCGATGAATTCTTGCGCGCGCTGGAACAACTGCCGACCGAGCGACCTCCGATCTTGGCCGGAGTCTGGCCGTTGCGCAGCCTGCGCAACGCGGAGTTCTTGCACTCGGAAGTGCCTGGCGTCCATCTGCCGATCGCCGTGCTGGAGCGCATGGAGCGCGCCGACGCCAAGGGACGCGCCGCCGAAGAGGGAATCGCACTGGCACGCGCGGTGATCGAGGCACTGGCCAGCTCGGTGCAAGGATTCCAGATCGCCGCCCCGTTCAACAAGATCGAAGCGGCGTTGCCGCTGCTGCAGGCGGTCATCGCAGGGCGTTGACCAAGCGCGGCAGCGCGCTGACGTGGCTGACCAAATAGTCCACCCCGCCCCTGCCGACCTCGTCAAGTAGCCAGCGCGGTGTGTGCTCCAGATGCATCAAGCCGAGCGCCCGCGGCGCGCCCGGCGCTCGCGCGCGGCGCATTGCGAGCGGCACCGCGAGGTCGAGCGAGAACACGTCCCCCACCACCAGCGCCGCCCGCTCGCGCTCGAGGATCGCGCGGTACTGCGGGCGATCGACCGGAACTTCGCGGCCGCCCACCACCAGGGATTCTGCGGCCGCGCCGAGACACTGCTTACCGGCGCGGCCGTAGGCGCGCAGGGGCGCCGCGCCAGGCTCGGAGTCGCGCGCATCGGCAACCTGCAACCCGTGGCACGCGAACCATCCTGCGACTTTCTCGAAGGGAGCATTGCTCGCGAAGACTACCGGGATGCGCTCACGCAGGAACCAATGCAACACACGCTCGGCGCCGCGCGTCAGGTCGTGGGGCACCTCCTCGCGAAATCGAGCGCAGGTGCTGTGATAGCAGTGATCGAGGAAGGCGAGCACGCTCGGATACTCACTCAAGATCGCCGCGCGCAGCCGTGCCGTATCCGCGCAACGCGCGGCTTCGATCCACTGACCCACGGCGGTGGGTTCCGCGAAGACGTCCTCGTCGACGTAGGAGACCAGTCGTCCGTCGATGCGCCAGCCATGCTCGGATGGACGCGCCATCACGTCGGCTCGAAAGCGAGCGTACAACTCCACCGATCGCGCGGCGTCCACTCCGCCGAAGCGCGCGAGTTCCGCGGTCAGGAAGCCGGAGACTGCGGCAAGTTCGCGGAGCGGATCGGTCCAGACGCCGTCGAAATCGGTGAGCAGCGTGAAAGGCTCCAAGGCTGAAAGTCTAAGCCTTGCCCTTCGAAGGATCAGGATCGAGGACTCAGTTGACCGGAAGCGCCGGCGAGAGCCGGATTAGTCCAGCTCCCAGGACCTCGTCCGTGCCCGGCCCGGCCAGCAAGGCGCCGTCGACGTCGAGCAGGAGATAGTGGAAGCGGCTCACCCGTCCGTCGGTGGCCGTCAGCTCGACGTCTTCGATCCTGCCGAGCGCGGCGTCGAAGAAGCTGAAACTGCCGGCGCCTGCAGCGAAACTTCGGCGAATGCTGCCGCCGCGCCTGCGAATCGCGCCACCCAAGACCTCGCCCGTTGCATCGAGATCGAGTTCGAGGATCTGGCCGCGACCGTTCACTCGGGTCGCGGATCCAACCCATTGACCTTCGAGCGCGTTGATCGTGAAGGCACCGACGCTGCTGCGAGTCAGGATCACGGTTCCCGAGACGGGAAACAAATCTCCGCCGACTTGAAGGTAGGTACCCGTCAACACCGTGCGCGCTTCGTCCATCTGAGCTTGGAGCGAGAGACTACTCGAACCGATCCACATCCCCATCTCGGCGTCGAGTCGGCCGTGGGTGCGCAGATCGAACAACCGATCGGAGTTGGTCAGCGTCCACTCGTTGCCGGCGCTGTCTGCGCCTTCCGTGAGCAGATCGGAATCGAAGCGCAGGTAGCAGTTCTGCGTCAAGCGGCCAGAACTGTCCGGCACCAGTTGACCGATCCAATCCCCCATCAAGTCGTCGAACCTGAAGGTCGGGGGCGGAGGCGGCGGCGGAGGGGGGGGGAGAATGGTGTTGCCGCCGCCGCCAATGCCGCCTGAAGGGCCAGGGTGGGCGCAAGCGCCCAGCGTCAGTAGCAGCAGCGCGCAGAGCGCCAGCTTCCATCTTGCGAAGGACGAGTTCATGGATTAGAACGGAGCGAAGGCGCTCAGGAAGGAATCCCCTCTTGATCGAAGGGCATCGGCGCCCGCCACCAAGTACTGGGACGCTTACTTTGACGTGGTCCCCACTTTAGGTCCAGCTCGTTTGGTG
>JAQBVK010000117.1 GCA_027623585.1 Planctomycetota bacterium | reverse complement strand
GCTCTGCTGACCGATCCACGCACTGCGGCGACCGAAGTTACCCGATCCCTTGGAGTGCACTCCAACCAAGGGGGCCAGATTCCGTGAGGGGTGTGTGGTCGGGGAGGCGGGATTCGAACCCGCGACGGTGACCACCCAAAGATCATCCTCTGCCAGACTGAGGTACTCCCCGAACCGGCCGCTATCTTAAGCCCGTGGCCACCACTGTCGGCATCGTGCTTTGCGGATGCGGGCGATTCGATGGATCAGAGATCCACGAAGCCGTCCTGACGCTTCTGCACTTGGATCTCGCGGGCGCACGCGTCCGATGCTTCGCTCCAGACTCTGCGCAGTGGGCGGTCTGCGACTCCTTCTCGGGCGAGCCACTGGCGGCCGCCCCCCGGAACATGCTGCAAGAGTCTGCACGCCTCGCCCGGGGTCGGATCGAGCCGCTTTCCGCAGCACGCGCCGCTGATCTCGATGCCTTGATCCTCCCAGGCGGCTCCGGCGCGGCCCATAACCTCGCAAACTTCGCCGAACTCGGTTCCCTGGCGACTCTGATTCCGGATCTTCGCACGCTCCTGCTGGAGTGCGTCGCTCAGCGCAAGCCCATTGGTGCCATCTGCATCGCCCCGGCGCTCGTCGCGATTGCACTCGGAGATCAACGGCCGCGCATCACACTGGGTTCTCCGGCGAGCGAGCCAGCACTCGCGGCCGCCGCCACGGGCGCCGTCCTCGTCGACTGTGCGGTGCAGGACGTCGTCGTGGACGAAGGCCTTCGCATCGTCAGCACTCCTGCCTACATCCTTGCGAAGAGCATTGCCGAGGCCAATGCGGGCATTGGCCGGTTGGTCACCGAGGTCCTGCGCCTTGCACGGCAGCGGTAATCTGGGCGTTCCGTGACCGAGCACGCCACCGGGAGTCCCCCGCAGACCGTCTCCTTCGAGGGCCAGAGCGCCAGCCCCGGAGTGGCCTATGGTCGCGCGTTCCTCTCTCTCGACGGCCTCGACGAGATCGAGACCACCCATCTCCGCGACGACGAGGTCGAGCGCGAAGTCGCGCGCGTGGATTCGGCTGCAAGGGCTGCGCGCGTCAGCTTGGTGCATCAGCGCGATGCCCTGGCGGAGAGTTTCACGCCCGAACAGCGCCGCATCTTCGATGCGCAACTCACAATGCTCGAGGACCCCGTCCTTGAGGCGGACCTGCGCGGCCGCATCCTCAACGATCGTCTCAGTTTCGAGAGCGCGCTCAAGGACATGATCGCCGTCTATGAGCGGCTCTTCGACGTGGTGCAGTCCGAGAGCTTGCGTGGGAAGCTCATCGACATGCGCGACATTGCCGTGCGTCTGCTCCGTTTTGCGAAGCCGCCGAGCGAGCGTGCGCGCCGCGCCGCGGACATGAAGGGAGGTGTGCTCGTCGTGCGCGAACTCTCGCTCTCCGACCTCACCGAGGCGCTCGACCAGGGCATCAGCGGGCTGGTCGCGGAGGAGGGCAGCCTCGCGAGCCATGGCGTGATTCTCACGCGGGCCGCTGGGATTCCCGCGGTGATCGGCGTGGGCGGCATCCACGCGCAGGTCCGCGCCGGCGATCCGCTGCTGGTCGATGGCGACGCAGGCCAAATCGTGCTCCATCCGCCCGCGGAAATGGTGCGCGTCGCGCAGGCAAGACGCGATGAAGGGCAGCTCGAGGTGCTGGAAGCAGCCGTACTCGCCGACGGTTCGGTGGTCGAGATTCAGGCCGCTGCGGCGAGCCCCGCGGAGGCTCGACAGTCCGCCGGCATGGGAATTCGGACGGTGGGCCTCTACCGCACCGAGCTCCCGCTGATCCAAGGCGGTGGCGCCGCGCGCGAGGAAGCCCTCGTGCTCCTCTATCAACAGGTGATCGACTGCACGGACCGAGTGATTTTCCGCTTGCCCGATCTGGACTCCACGGCTGACTTGGAAGCCGTGTATCCCGTCCGCGAGGCCAATCCGGTGCTTGGCCTGCGGGGAGTGCGGGCACTGCTGGCCCATCCGAGCCTGATCGACACGCAACTTCGCGCCTTGATGCGCGCGGCTGGCGGGCGTGATGCAGCAGTTGCCATCCCTTTCGTCAACGACATCGGCGACCTCCGGGCGGTGCGTGCCATTGCGGACCGGGTTCGCGAGGAACTTAGGCTCGAGGGCGCGGACGTCTCGCGGCGCCTGCAACTCGGCATCGTGATCGAAACGCCCTCAGCGGCACTGGAGGGACGCGAACTTCTCGCAGCCTCCGATTTTGCGTTGATCGGCCTCGACAGTTTCGCCCAACTACTCCTCGCTGCAGACGTCCGCTGCGCCTACCAAGCGGTACGCGAACGCATTCAATCACCACACCCGGTCGTTCTGCGCGCCGTTCGCAAATTGGCCAGGCTGGCCGATGGCATGGAGGTCGAGATCGGGGTCTATGGAGAGTGCCTCTCGTGGCCTGGTGCCGTGGAACTCCTCGTCGGAGTGGGCCTCCGCCGCTTTGTGGCGCGGAGCTCCCTGCTGCCGGCTCTGCACGAGCGGCTACGTAGCCTCGATCCGGACCTCTGCGAGAGGGTGGCCGAGCAAGCAGCTCGGACCCTGACGCGTGAGGAGCTGGCAGCGGTGCTACCAGGCGCCTGGAGAGAGTAGGACTCCGGAACGGAATCTGGCCCCCTTGAATGGTGTGGGATGTTCGGAGGGTCTTTCCTCATGCGGAGTTAGGCCGAAGCACGAGTACGTGCCGATCCAGCGGTCCTAAGTCAAGGTCAGGCAAGGCTTACGGGCTGATTCGCACCAATAGACTGGGCCAGATTCCGTCTATGTGAGGAATCTCCCCCCGCGTTCTTCAACCGCCGCCCTCAGCACCATCCCGCTCTCTCCCCACAGTCGAGTTGCGCGCCGTTTCAATCGTAATTCCAAATCCGCAACCTGCTGCCGTCTTGTGAGTACCAGGACGCTACTGCCTGCGCCGGAGAGCGTGGCTGCGAGGGCACCGGCCTTTTCTGCGAACGCGATCATCGGACCCACTCCGGTCAGGAGTTTGAGTCGCGGCGCGACCACGAGTGAGTCCTGCACGGCCACGCGGAGGAGTTCGGGCTCGAGGCTCTTGAGTGCTTCGCGAAGGAGGCCGGCGCGCTGGGCCTGCGCGACGGCATCGCCCATGCTGACGAGTCGCGGCAGGACCTCTCTTGCCCGCGCCGTATCGAGGGGGAACGGCGGGATCACGAACAGGAAGCGCAGATCCTTGTGCGTTTCGGTGCGCGAGTGCCACCAGCGGTTCTTGAGTCTCAGGGACCAGTGCGCCCCGCCGAGCAGGGCAGCCACGGCGTTCTCAGGATTTCCCTCGAGGCCTATGGCCTCCTGCAGAAGAACCTCAGGAGTCAATTCTTTGCGCACGAGCTTGGCGCCGAGCATCAACCCAGCCACCAGTCCGGCGCCACTCGCGCCGAGGCCACGCCCAGGCGGGAACGGGGCGCTGACCGT
The DNA here is from genome assembly GCA_027623585.1 of Planctomycetota bacterium. Taxonomy (GTDB): domain Bacteria; phylum Planctomycetota; class UBA1135; order UBA1135; family UBA1135; genus JAQBVK01. Next base: position 3,976 of record JAQBVK010000117.1, on the reverse strand, counting down.
GATCTTGCCGGGCGGCAGCGGTTTGCCGGAAAGGATCGCAGCACGTCGCATTCCGCGCACGATCGGGTCCTGGCCCACGGCGAGCAGTGATTCCTGCATGGCCCCGGTCCTCTCGACGAGCGTGGACTCGGCGGCGACCCACCTCACGTCGAGCGCGAGGTTGACGGCGATCCCCAACGCGTCAAATCCAGGTCCAATGTTGCTGGTGGAGGCGGGGACTTGGATGCGGAGCGATTTCGTGGCCATGGGGCATGGGCTGGTGGGAAAGACCGGCATCGCGTAGAATATTCGGCTTCATCATCGCCTGCCGGATCTCTTGTGTCCGCAGTCGAGTTTCCGCGCTTGCTGTAAGCCCGGCCCTTTTTCCCCGCACCCGTCCGCACCATGTCCACCGAGACCCTTCCGGATCCCGGACTCGACAAGAAGGAATTCGAACGCCTTTCGAAGATCCGCAACATCGGCATCATGGCCCACATCGATGCCGGTAAGACCACGGTCACCGAACGGGTGCTCTACGTCTGTGGGCGCACCCACAAGATCGGTGAGGTGCACGACGGCGCGGCGACGATGGATTATCTCGAGGACGAGCGCGCGCGCGGCATCACGATCACGTCGGCCGCGACCCAGGTGCAGTGGCGCGACCACCGCATCAACCTGATCGACACGCCTGGCCACGTCGACTTCACTATCGAGGTGGAACGCTCGCTCCGCGTGCTCGACGGCGCGGTTACGGTCTTCGACGGCGTCGCCGGCGTGGAGGCCCAGTCGGAGACGGTCTGGCGTCAGGCCGACCGCTACGGCGTCCCTCGCATCTGCTTTGTCAACAAGCTCGACCGCACCGGCGCGGATTTCGACAAGGCTTACGAGAGCATCCTGCATCGCTTGCGCTGCAACGCGGTGCGCATGCAGCTCCCGCTCGGCAAAGAGAAGGAGTTCTACGGCGTGGTCGACCTGGTCACGATGAAGGCCTGGAAGTTCGTCGCCGAGGAGAAAGACCTGCGCATGGACGAGATTCCGATCCCGGCGGACATGGCCGAACTCGCCAAGTCCCGCCGTAACGAGATGATCGAGAAGCTGGTCGAGGTCGACGACGCCCTCGTCGAGCGATTCCTGGACGGCGGCGCCTTCACCGCGGAGGAGATTCGCACGGTCTGCCGCAAGGCAACGCTGCTCGGCCACGCCGTGCCGGTCTTCTGCGGCTCCGCGCTGCACGACAAGGGCGTGCACCCGCTGCTCGACGCCGTGGTGGACTACCTGCCCTCGCCGCTCGACAAGGGCAACACCATCGGCAGCAACCCTGCCGACACCACCCAGGAGGTCGTGCGCAAGCCCGATCCGGACGAGCCCTTCGCGGCGCTCGCGTTCAAGACCATCACGGACCCGAACGGCGACCTCACCTTCATCCGCGTGTACTCCGGCACCGTCAAGCGCGGTGACCAGGTTTTGAATCCGCGCACCCGCAAACGCGAACGCGTGGGCCGCCTGATGTTCATGCACGCGCAGACGCGCACGCCGGTCGAAGAGATTCAGGCGGGCGACATCGGCGCGGCAGTCGGTCTCAAGATGACCTACACCGGGGACACCATCTGCGACGAGAACAAGCCGATCGTGCTGGAATCGATGTCCTTCCCGGAGCCGGTGATCTCGATGAGCATCGAGACGAAGTCCTCCAACGATCGTGACAAGCTCGGCGACCTGCTCGGCAAGCTCACGCGCGAAGATCCATCGTTCCGCGTGTACAGCGACCCGGAGACCGAAGAAACTGTGATCTCAGGCATGGGTGAACTGCACCTGGAGATCATCACCACGCGCATCAATCGCGACCACAAGCTGCCGATCACGGTCGGCGCGCCGCGCGTGGCCTATCGTCAAACGCTGGCACGCGAGGTCGACATCGAGAGCCGCCACATCAAGCAGTCCGGCGGTTCGGGTCAATTCGCAGTGGTGAACGTGAAGTTCCGCCCGTGGGACATTTCCGCGGAGACCGACACAAACTTCATCAACGCGACCAAAGGCGGCGTGATTCCGCCGAACTTCATTCCGGCGATCCAAAAGGGCATCGCCGAAGCGGCCTCCACCGGCGGCCGCCTGGGCTGGCCTTTCGTGGGCGTCGAGGCTGAGCTCTACTTCGGCAAGACGCACGAGGTGGACTCCAGTGAATTGGCGTTCAATCTCTCGGCGCAGAAGGCCTTCCGCGACGCGATCGAGGGCAACTTCCGGATCCTGGAGCCGGTGATGAAGTTGGTGGTGACGGTACCCGAGGAATACCTGGGTGACGTTATCGGCGACCTCAACACGCGTCGCGTCGCGATCGAGGAGATCACCATGGCCGGCGCCATCCGCGAAATCCGCGGCAAGGTGCCGATCGCCGAAATGTTCGCCTACGCCGGCACCATTCGGGGCAGCACGCAAGGTCGCGGCTCGTTCTCGATGGAGCCGAGCGGCTACCAGGAAGTTCCGGCTTACGTGCAGGAAAAACTGGTCAAGGAACGCACCAAATAGTCGAGACCATGGTCTCGGCCCGCGCTTTCGCTCAATCCTGCTAGAATCGCACCGCTTGGTCGTGAAGGACAAACCGGTGACTGATGAGCGCATGGCGCGCGCGCTTGGCCTGAGGCCCGATGCGCTCGCCGATCTGCGCGCGGGGCTCGCTGCGGGTGAGGATCCGCTGTGGTTGCGCTGTGCAGAGCCGGCGTTGGCGGGCGCGCTCGGCGATGCCTTCGGCTTCGAGTTACTGCTCGAACGCTTGCGTCGCCTTGAGTCGCTGGAGCGTCGTCGTGCGAACGTAATGCGTGATCACCCCGGCGAGGAACTCGCCGAGTGGCGCGCGCAGATCGCGCGCGCGGAATCCGAAGCGGACTTCGAAGATCTTCTGCTCGCCGTGCAACCGGCGCCCGCACCGGTCGGAGTGGAAGCGCCTGAGAAGGAGGCGCATGCCGCCTACCTCGCGAGCCTGCGCGGCAACGTCGCGCTGGCCGCGGCTCTGCGTCGTTTGTTCGACGCCGCCGCAACCGTGTCGATCGAAGCCATCGGCGAGGGAGAGGAAGCGAAGCGCGCGCACGTGCTCGCGATGCCGCCCGCTCCGGTGAGCGTGCTGGACCCGGCGCAATACTTACGCGTGCGTCGCGGCGAGAAAGCGCACGCCTTGCGATTGGTTTTCGATCTGCCGCAGAGCGAGATCTTGCTGCTGTTCCAGCAGCACGGCGGCGAAGTTCCCGCGCAGGAGAAAGAGGCCTATCGAGAATTGTTCCTGCGCTTCGCGCGCGCGGAGCGCTTGCCGCGCTTGGCGCTCGACGTGCGCACCGAACTCAAGCGTCGCGCCGAAGAGCATGCCTTGCAAGAGGCGTGGACCACGGTCGCGCACGCGCTCGACCGCGGCCAGCAAGAGGGTCCGATTCTCGCGATCGCGCCGGGTCGTGGTTCCCGCGTGATCATCGCGCTCGTCACCGGCCGTGACGAAGCGCCCCGTACCCAAGAGTTCGAGCTCAAGGCCGAGAACCTCGAAGAGGCTCTCGGACGCTTCCTGAACGGCCAAATGCCCCAGGTCCTCGCCTTCTCCGGTGAGGGCGCCGCGCGCGCCGCGGGGCAGAAGTTCACGCGCTTCCTGCGTAAGGGCGCTGAGCAGCTCCGTTCCGTGCTGGTGCCGCCCGGGGCGGGCCGCACGCTGCTGCGCGAGGTCGCGCGGCGTCCCAGCGAGGCGCTGCTCTCTCAAGACGAGCGCCACGCCTTCCTGCTTGGCTGGTTGGTGCTCGACCCGCGCGCGGTGGCCTTGCACACGCCGCATTTGATTCGTTCCTTCATTCCGCAGCGCGGAGAGATGAATCCGCGCTTGCTGGAGGAGTTTGAGGCGTTGTTCTTGCGCGAGCTGTTGCTATCGCGTGGCGTCGACGCAAACACCGCGCCGATCGATGCCCTGCGTCGCGTTCCCGGACTCGACGCCGATGGCGCTCTCGCCGAGCGCGCGACGGCTCCGTTC
>JAQBVK010000116.1 GCA_027623585.1 Planctomycetota bacterium | reverse complement strand
GCGCCGCGTCGGCGGCGTAGAGGAAATCGGTCAGGCCGCGAAAGCGCACGCGGTATTCGTGGCCAGTGACGGCGGCCTTGATCGCCTTGGTCGGGCCGCTGGTGAGGCCGCGATCCCGCGCCACGCCGTAGACCGTGAGCGGCCGCAGGCCGGTCGAGGACAGCCCGTGCGTGTCCCAATAGACCCGCGCATTGCCCTCGTTGGCGAGCTTGAACACGCCGTAGTGCGTGCGCGGTGCCACCGCTTCGTCTTCGCGTGCATCTGCGTCGGCCTGGGCGTCGGGGTCACGCCCATACACCGCTGCACTGCTTGCGTATGCAAGGTGCCCGATCTTCGCTGCGCGCGCGGCTTCGAACACCGCGAGGGTCCCGATCACGTTGACGCGCGCGCCTTGCACTGGATCCGCCGCGCAGAAGGGCACTTGCAGCCCAGCGAGGTGAATCACCCGGCGCGCTCGGCTGCGCTCGAGTGCGCGGCTGACGGCGTTGGCGTCCGCGACGTCGCCTTCGATCCACTCGACCGCTCCGAGATCAGTGGGGGAGTCGAGCACTTGGCGCAGCCGCGAGTCGTCGCGACGGAGATCGAAGGCCACCGGCACCGCGCCGCGGGCGAGCAATTCCCGCACCACCCAGGCGCCGATGCAGCCGCCGGCGCCGGTGATGAACCATCGTTCGCCCACGGCCCCACTCATCCCAAGGCGGTGATCGGGGGAAGGGGCTCTCGCGCGCGCTCGGGCGCCGGGAAGGAGTAGAACGCCGCCGCATTGTCGCCCATGATCTGGGCCTTCTCGCGTGCGGTGAACATCGGCGACTCGGAGAGGAAGCCCATCGCCTCGGCGTAGGAGAAGTCGCACATCGTGCGCGGCCAGTCACTACCCCACATCAGCTTTTCCGCGCCGATCAGATCACGGGCGTGCGCGATCGCAGCCTGCGCGCGCGCGAACGGCCAGCCTTCGTCTCGATACAGCCACACGATGCCGCCGGTCTCGATCCGCACGTGGGGATGGCGCGCCAACATCAACTGTCCCGGCCAACCGCCGCGGGTCGGCATGCCGAAGTGACCGATCGCGGCGCGCAGAGCGGGGAACTCCGCGAGCACGCGTTCGGCTGCCGGCACCTGCTCCTCACCTTCGCAGAGGTCCCAGGACCAAAATCCTTCCTCCTTTTGAAGGCGCTCGTGGATCGGCATCAACGCCGGGTCGTCGAGCGCAGTCTCACCGCGCAGCGCGCCGCCGCAATACTTCAGCCCGCGGAAGCCTTGGTCGAGCAGCGCGTGGCATTGCGCGGCGAGCTCGGCGGCGGATTGAAAGAAATCAGGCAAGCCGTAGACGAAGAAGCGGCCGGGATGACGCTGCGCGAGTTCGAGCGAATAGGCATTCTGTTCCCCATCCAGGTACTCCTGCACCAGCACGCCGGCGTCCACGCCGTGAGCATCGAAGACGGCGAGCGCGTGCTCGGCCGTGGCCAAGCCGTCGAGGAGTTCGGCGGGCATGCCTCGAACCTCGCGTCCGCGGATCCGTAGTCGGCCGCCTCCCAAAGGCTCGACCACCTCCTCCCTGCCGATTCGGCCGTGGAGGCGGTTCCAGCAGTGGAGATGGGCGTCGATCCGCATCGGGACGCTCCCAGCCTATCGGAATCCTTTCAGAGGTCACGCAAGCCTTTCATCAGTGCTTTTCATGGGCGCAATGCTATCTTGGATTCCATGCCTGGCCGAAAGAACGACCCTGAGGAGCGCCCGAAATACTCGGCCCCGGCGCTGGAGAAAGGGCTCGACATCCTCGAACTGCTTTCCGCCGAGAGCGCGCCGATGAGCCTCGTTCAGATCGGCCAGCAACTGGAGCGCACCAGCGGCGAAATCTTCCGCATGCTCGCGGCTCTGGAGCGCCGCGGCTACCTGGTGCGCGGACCGCGCCCCGAGCAGTACGTGCTCACGCACAAACTCTACGAGTTGGCGCACCGGCACCCGCCGACCAAGCGCTTGCTGGCCTGTGCGTTGCCGGAGATGGAAATCCTCGCGCGCGCCGCGCAACAGTCCTGCCACCTGGCGGTGCGTCACGGCGATGCCGCGCTGATCGTCGCGCAGGTGGACTGCCCTGGCTTCACCGGATTCTCGGTGCGGGTCGGAGCGCAGGCGCCGCTCGTCGAGTCCTGCTCCGGCCGCGTGCTGCTCGCCTTTCAGTCGGCCGAGATGCGAAATGCTTGGCTTGAGGTTTGCCCGCAGTCGGACGCGCAGCGCGCAGATCTCGACGCGGCGCTCCGAGTCGCCCAGAACAAAGGATGCCACCGCCAAGAGAGCATGCTGCACCCTGGCATCGTGGACTTCGGCGCGCCGGTGCTGGATCACGACGGCCACGCCATTGCCGCGCTGACCGTGCCGCGGCTCGGTTCGGTGCAATCCTCGACCGATGAGAACCGGCTCGTCTCGCAACTGCGCACCGCGGCGGCGAGGATCGCCGAATGTCTCGGCGCGGCCGCGCAGACGGAGGAGTGATCACGATGCGATCGCCGCGGAAGGCAGGCGCGCTGGCGATGTTCGCGCTCCTACTCGCGAGCTGTGGCGGAAAGGCGGACGCGAACGGTGACGCGCTGCTGATCGCGGTGATTCCGAAAGGCACCACGCACGAGTTCTGGAAGAGCATTCATTCCGGAGCGGTGCAAGGCTCCCGTGATGCGGGCGTGGCGATCTATTGGAAAGGTCCGAGCAAGGACGACGATCGCGACGCCCAGATTCGCGTCGTCGAAGACGCGATTTCGCGCGGAGTCGACGGCATCGTGATCGCACCGTCAGACAACCGGGCGCTGGTGCGGCCGCTCGAAGAGGCGGTGAAAGAAGGCATTCCGGTGGTGGTCATCGACAGCCCGATCGACTGGGAAGGGAAAGTTAGCTACATCGGCACCGACAACTACCAAGGCGGCGTGGTCGGCGCGCGCGCATTGGCCGCGCTGCTCGACGGCAAGGGCAAGGTCTTGATGATGCGCTACTTCGAAGGCTCGGGTAGCACGATGCAGCGCGAAATCGGCTTTCTGGAGACCGTCGCCAAGGAATTCCCCGGGCTCGACGTGATTTCCGCGAATCAATACGGCGGCTCCACCACCGAGTCCTGCTACGCCACGGCAGAAAACTTATTGAACGCGTACCCGCAGATCGACGGAATTTTCGTCGCGTGCGAGCCGACCACCTTCGGCATGTTGCGCGCGCTGCAGGACTCCGGACGCGCGGGCACGATCAAGGTCGTCGGTTTCGATGCCACCGACAAACTGCTCGAAGGCTTGCGCACCGGGCAACTTCACGGGCTCGTACTCCAGAATCCCTTCAAGATGGGCCAGATGGGCGTGCAAGCGATGGCGGATCATCTCGCCGGGCATCCGCAGCCGAAACTCGTGGACACTGGCACGGTTGTGGCGACCAAGGACAATTTGGAGTCGCCGGAGATCCGCGATCTCATCCATCTCGACTTCGATCGCTGGCTCAAATGAGCGGCGCGCCCCGTCTGCGCATGCGCGGGGTGAGTAAGGCCTTCGGCGGGGTGCAGGCTTTGCGCGGCGTCGGCCTCGAAGCCGCAGCCGGAGAAGTCCATGCCTTGGTGGGCGAGAATGGCGCAGGTAAGTCCACGCTGATGAAGATGTTGTCGGGCGCTTTGCGCCCCGATGAGGGCGAGATGCAGTTGGACGGCGCCGCGTACGCGCCGAGTGGCCCCGCTGAAGCGCGCGCGCGCGGCGTGGCGATGATTTATCAAGAACTCACCCTCGCGCCGCATCTCACGGTTGCGGAAAACGTGTATCTCGGACGAGAGCCACGACGCGGACTGCTACTGGATCGCGCGGCGATGCGCGAAGGCGTGCGGCGCGCGATGGAGTTACTCGCGCGCGTAGACGTGCGCCCCGATGCGCGCGTCGCCGATCTCGGACCGGGACAACGCCAGTTGGTCGAGGTCGCGCGGGCGCTCGCCGGACGCGCGCAGTTGTTGGTGATGGACGAACCCACTTCCTCGCTCGCGCGCGACGACGTCGGGCGCCTGTTCGCTGCGGTGCGTCGCCTGAAGGCGGAAGGCGTCACGGTGGTCTACATCTCCCACTTCCTGGAGGAGGTGCGCGAGATTGCCGATCGCTACACGGTGCTGCGTGACGGCGAGACCGTGGCGCGCGGTGAAGTGAGCGCGTGCAGCGACGCGGATTTGATCCGCGCCATGGTCGGACGCGAGTTGGAGGAGGCCTATCCGCGAGTACCGCATCGAGCCGGCGACCCGATCTTGGAACTCCAGGAACTCGCCGGGCGCGGCGGTTTGCGCGGCGACTTACCGCGCTCAGTCTCACTGAGTCTGCGGCGAGGCGAAATCTTCGGCATCGCCGGCTTGGTCGGTGCTGGTCGCACCGAGCTGTTGCGCGCGGTGCGCGGTCTCGATCCAATCCGGAGCGGCAGTGTGCGCCTCTGTTGCGTGCCGCCTCCGCTGCTCGGCCTGCTGTCAGAGGACCGCAAGCAAGAGGGGCTCGCGCTCTCCCTCTCGGTCGCAGACAACATCACGCTGTCGCGATTGGGACCACTGACGCGCTGGGGCTGGCTCGATCGCCGCGCCCAAACTGCAGCGACCGTGCAGCGTGCGCAAGAATTGGGAATCAAAATCACAAGTGCGCAACAGACGACCGGGGCGCTCTCAGGCGGCAATCAGCAAAAGGTCGCGCTGGCTCGGCTGTTGCACGAAGAGGCCGAGGTCTTGTTGCTCGACGAGCCGACGCGAGGCGTGGATGTCGGCAGCAAGGCCGAGATCTACCGCTTGATCGGGACGCTCGCTGCCGCAGGCAAAGCCGTGTTGATGGTGTCCTCCTATCTGCCGGAGCTGCTCGGCGTATGCGACCGGATTGCCGTGATGCACCGCGGTGTACTTGGCGCTGCGCGCAACGCCTCCGAGTGGAGCGAGGAGTCTTTGTTGAAGGCCGCCACTCGCGGAGAAGCCGCATGAATCGGCTGCGCGCCCTGCTCGCACCCTTCTTGGGCTTGCTGTTCGTGGTGCTCCTGTTCTCGGTGTTGGCGCCGGAATCCTTCCCCACGCTCTACAACTTCCGTACCGTCAGCACCCAGACCGTCGTCGTCGGGCTCGGCGCGATCGGCATGAGCTTCGTGATCATGTCCGGCGGCATCGACCTTTCGGTGGGCTCGGTGATCGCGCTGTCTTCGGTTGCGGCCGCCGCGGCCTTGAACGCGGGCTGGTCAGCGGCCGCTGCAATTCTCGCCGCCATCCTCACCGGCGCAATCTGCGGACTCGTGAACGGCCTACTGATTGCGCGGCTGCGCATCATGCCCTTCATCGCCACGCTCGGCATGATGGGGATTGCGCGCGGCACCGCCAAGCGCATCACCGGCGGGCAGAAGATCGACGCGCCGGCTTCGTGGTTGCCCGATTTGGTGAGCAAATCCTCCGCCGACGCTTGGCTCGGTCTCCCTCCCGGCCTTTGGATCCTGCTCGCGCTCGCCGCGCTGATGGCAGGCGTGCTCCGCCGCACGCCCTTCGGCTTGCACGTCGTCGCGATCGGCAGCAACGAGGCGACCGCGCGCCTCTGCGGCGTCAACGTGCCCGGCACCCTGACGCGCGTCTACGCATTGAACGGCGCCTTCGCCGGGCTCGCGGGCGCGATGCTGTTCGGCCGACTCTCGGTGGGCGAACCGACGGCAGCGGTCGGTCTCGAACTTGACATCATCGCCGCCTGCGTGATCGGCGGCGCGAGTCTTTCCGGCGGCGAGGGCGGCATGCTCGGCGCGATGATCGGCGCCTTCCTGATGGCCTTTCTCGCCAACGGCATGAACCTCGCGCAAGTCGAGAACTATTGGCAGGAGATCCTGATCGGCGCGATCATCGTCGCCGCCGTCGCGCTCGACCGCTGGCGCCATCGTCGCGGTTGAGCGGCTACTCGAGTCCGAGGCGTTGGCGGAGGTCGCGGTCTTGCGGGAAGGCCGCGATGCCGAGGTTCCACGCTTCTTTGGCCTTCGCGGTGTTGCCGCTCTGCTCGTACATGTTGCCGAGGAACAGATAGGTCTGCGCGAACTCGGGCCGCGGCGTCATGTTCGCCTGTTTGCCGACCAGAATCTCGAAGTGATCGATCGCGGCTTGCTGCTTGCCGTACACGGGCGGCCAGAAGGAGTAGGAAATGGCCTTGCTGAAACGCGCCTCCCAGTGGTTCTCGTCGAGAGCGAGCACGGCGTCGTAACCCTGGTCGGCCTTCATGGACCAAGTGCCGGCGTCGATGCCGATGGCTTCGCCCTGGACGATCGGCTGGAGATAGGCGTTGGCGAGTTCGAACTGAAGCGCGACGTTCTTGGGATCGGCCTTGGCGCGGGCTTCGACCAGCGCGATCAACTCTTCAGTCATGCCGGCTTCGTGGGCGGCTTTCCAGAGCTGCTCGCGGCTGTCGGAATTGATGAAGGGGCTGAGCAGCCCCGCGAGAGAGGCATCCGCGTCGAAAGCCGCGCCAGGCTCACTGCGCGGTCCGTTCGTGGAAGGCGGCCCAGGCTGGGCCGAAGCGTAGTTCGCCATCGCCTTGGCGACGGCGCGTTCAACGAGATCCTCGAGCACCGGCTCGCGGCTGACGGCGGACGCAGGAGCGGCGGTGCGTAATCCGGCGATTTCTCCGCGCAGGTCCTCGTTCTGTTTGCTGAGTTCGTCCACCGAGGTACGGAGGGCAGCCAGTTCCGAGGCCGTCGTCTGCTCGCCGGACGCGGTCTCGGCGCGCATGAGAGCCTTGAATCTTACGCGTGAGCCTTCGCAGCGCATGGAATGCGGCGGTCCATCACGCGGCGCCAGAGCGGCGGCAGCATCGCCAGCAACACCATGCCGGCGTATCCGGTCGGCATTTTGGGGCTCTCCGGACAATGCTCTAGCTCGGGATAAGGCTTCGACGCGCGCAAGTGATGCGCGGCGTGGCGCGGCAGGCCGAACAGCAGCCAGCGCGTGAGCCGATGCTCGCTGTCCCAGGAATGCCGTGCGTCCTGTGGTTCCCAACGACCGTCTGGCAACTGCGTGCGCGCCAAGCCGTAGTGCTCGATGTAATTCACCAATTCGAGCAGCAGTACCGCGACGGCGCCGATGACCAACACGGCAGCGGCGCCACGCACACCTGCGAAGGCGAATGCCGCGCCGAATGTGAGCACCGGCCAGAGCGTCCATCTCAGACGCCGGTCGCTCCATCGTGGGGCTCCGCGCCGGTGGACGCGCTCACCCTCCAACCGCCAGGCGTTGCGCAGCGTGCCGAACACGGCGCGCGGCAGTTGCCTCCAAAAGCTGCGGCCGCGCGGCGCGCTGACGGCGTCGGCCGGCGTGCCCACCGCAAGGTGATGGCCGATCACGTGTTCGACGACGTAAGGCGTGTACTGCACGCTTGCCATCAGGAGCTCACCGAGCGCGCGGTCCAGACGGCTGCGACGGTGAAATAATTCGTGCGCCGCGACGATGCCCACGCCTCCGCAGGCTACTCCCGCTGCAAGCAGCGC
>JAQBVK010000115.1 GCA_027623585.1 Planctomycetota bacterium | reverse complement strand
CGGGTCGCGGCTTGGCTCGCGCTGGCGGCAGTGCGCAACTCGGACAAAGTCGGACTCCTGGCGAGCGGAGACCTGGAGACGCGCTTCGTACCGCCACGGAAAGGCGCGCGCCACGCCTTGAGCGTCGTGCGCGACGTGCTCGCCCTGCCCAGCCAGAGCAGCGAAGACGGACTTGCGACCTTGTTGGCCTTGGCAGGACGCACACTCAAGCGGCGCTCCGTGGTTTTCCTGCTTTCCGATTTCCTCGACACGGGGACGTGGCAGCGTCCACTCGCCGCATGCGCGCGCCGGCACGACCTCGTCGCCGTGCGCTTGCTGGGACCGGAGCTCGAGGCGGGACGCCCGACAAAGATGACGCGCGTGCGCGATCCCGCAGCAACCCGCGCACGCGTGATCGACTGGGCGGATGAGCGCACGCGCTCCATCTTCAGTCGCTGCGTCGCTGAGTGGGATGCGCGGGTACTGGACGATCTAGGAGCGGCTCGGGTGGATCGCATGGACGTGCGGGTGCCGCTGCGTCGTGATCCAGAAGCGCTGAGTCAGCCCATCCTCAAGTTCTTTCACATGCGCGAAATGCGCGGGAGAAGGGTTTGATGCCGCGGGCGCGCGCCTTGCTGACTCTGACGCTGCTCACTGCGGCGGCCGCATTCGCGTGTGAGCAGGAGCAGGCGGAGCCGGTCTCCGGTCTTCACCAAGTTCTCGAGCTGAAGCTGGAGGCGGTGGAGTTCGGCGAAGAGGCGTTCGTCACGGCTACGCGGAGGTGGAATCGCCACTTCCTCCCTGATCCCTGGCCCGATGCGCCCTTCGCTGGCTTGCGCGCGCGTTTGGTGAAGGCCGAACGCCGCGAGTCCGGCGAAATGACAAGTGAGACTCGAGTTTACGCAGTGCGCGCCTTCTCGCTCGCGCCGGTGTTGCGACTGGAGCTGCCGGAGTGGCGCGCGATGGCGAGCGACGGCGCGAATCCGATCACTGCCGCCGCTGCAGGAGCCACGCTCTCCGTGCTGCCCATCGTTGACCCCGCGTCTCCTGGCTCCTACGAGTTGCCCAGCGATCTCGCGGAAGAAGCTCGCCCTGTTCTGCCTTTTCTGTTTGCTGGCCTCATCCTCCTCGGAGGTCTCTGGCTCTGGCTGCGCCACCGGCGCGGCGTTCAGCCGGAACTCGTGCTGGAAGCGGTCGCGGATCCACGGACGGAGCTCATCGCCGCCTTGCAGAATCTGCGCGTCGAGTTGGAGTCTGGCGTGCTCACGGATCGCGCATTCCATGAACGACTTGCAGAGTTGCTGCGAGCCGGAGCCTCCGCGCGCGGAGTGTCCGGCATCGCGGCGCTTACCAGTGAAGAGTTGACGCTCGCATGGGAACGGGTCATGGAACCGTCTCATTCCTCGGAAATTCTTGCCAGCTTGTTGACGGAGTGTGACGCCGTGAAGTTCGCGCGCGTGCGCACGGAGAGTCCGGAGCGCCGCCGTGCGCTGGACATGGCGACCGATCTCCTGGAGGCCGCGCCTTGAACGGCTGGCTCGCCGAGCGTTTCGGTTTCGTGCTGCTGGAACCTCGTTTTCTGTGGTTCGTGCTGGCGGTGCCGCTCGCGTTGCTGGCGCGTCGACTCACGCCGCCGCCGAGCCTGGCCTTCGCTCCCGAGCGGCTCTTGCCGCCCCTCGGCCTTCCGGTGTCGCTGCGGCAACGCCTGCGGGCATTGCCGCTCGGAATGTTCGCGACCGGCATCGTCCTGCTTGCGCTCGCGCTCGCCCGGCCCGCGGAGCGTGTGGCTCTGCCGCGGCAGAGCCTCGGAGTGGATTTGATGCTCGCGGTCGATCGCTCCTCTTCGATGAACGAATTCGACTTGGATGGAGAGCGCACGCGGATAGAAGTCGTCAAGGATGCCGCCACCCGTTTCCTGGAGGGGCGGAGTGGAGATCGGATCGGGATGCTGGCATTCGCGCGTTATCCGGATCTGCTCAGCGCGCCGACCTTGCGCATCGAAACTCTGATCGAGCGCTTGGCTGAGCTTGAAACGGTCGTCGTCGACGGCCCCGAGGACCTGACCGGCATCGGCGGCGCCGCGGCTCGGGCGGCTGAGATTCTGCGCCGTGCGCCGGGATCCTCGCGCGTGCTGATTCTGCTGAGTGACGGCGAGGAGAACGTTGCGGGCGCACACGCGCCGCAAGCGCTGGGTCCAGCCGAAGCCGCCGAGTTGTGCCGGGCGTGGGGGATTCGCGTGCACGCGATCGCTGCCGGCGCCGGCACGGACGCGGCGCGCAGCGGATTGGAAGTTCTCGCGGCGAGGACCGGAGGAAGTTTTCATCATGCCGCCGACGCCGGCGCGCTTGACCGCATCTACCGCGCGATCGGTGAGATGGAACCGAGTCCGCTCGCCGAGCCGGAAGTCCGCTTGCGCGAACGCGGCGGATGGCTTGCGGCGTTGTCGATCCTGCTTGTCGCCGCCGGCGCGTTCCTCGCTCGCCGCGGATGGGAGGCAGGGCCGTGAACTCCACGCTCCGAATCCCGGCTTTCGAAGAGCGCATCGATGGTTACGTGAACCGGCGCCGCCGCCGTTGGCGCAGAAGTTTGCATGGCTTGGCCTTCGTGCCGGCTTTGTTGGGCGCAACGATCCTGCTGCGCACCGAGGCTTCCACGCCGGCCGATCCGGCGCTCGAGACCTCCGGCACTGAGATCGTGGTCTGTCTCGACGTGTCGCGCTCGATGCTGGCGCGCGACGTGGCACCGAGTCGGCTTGCGCGTGCTCACGCCGAGATCCGCGCGCTCGCGGAGGCCGCGCCCACGGACCGCATCAGTCTGGTCGCCTTCGCGGGAGAAGCCCGCCTGATCGTTCCGCCGACGCTGGACGGCAGCTTGCTGGCCGACCTCGCCGAACTTTGCGGTCCGAGCAGCGTGGCGCGTGGGGGCAGTGACCTTGGCGCCGGGTTGGAAGCCGCCGCAGCCGTGCTTCCAGAGAGTTTGGATCGGCGCGCGACGGTGCTCGTGCTCACCGACGGCGAAGATCTCGAGGGTCGGGGCGCGCGCGTCGCCGCAGAACTCGCCCAGCGCGGCGTCACCGTGCATTGCGTCGGGTTCGGCAGCGAACGGGGCAGCAAGATTGTGGTCGCGGGCTCTAACGGGGAGCAATTTCTGCGCGACGCGAGCGGCCGAGAAGTGGTGAGCGTCTTGGATGCCGCTGCCCTGCGGACGCTGGCGCGCGTGACCGGCGGCGACTACTTTGCGGCCGGCACCGAGGCCGGCATGCTGCGCGCAATCTACACCGAGCAGGTTCTGCCGCAGGCTCGCCGTGCCGCCCTCGACTCCGCCACGACGCCACGCACGCTCTCCACCCTGCTCTTGTCGCTGGCGGCGGCGCTTTGGATACTCGTCTTGGCCACTCGTGACGGAATCCAGCGATGAAGGCGGTGCTCCTCACTCTCTTGATCTTGGCGGGCGACCCGCTCGCGGCGGGCCTGCGCGCCTTCCGCGCGGGCGACGCGCGCGCAGCGCTCGCCGCCTTCGATCAAGCCTTGGCCCGAGACGGTGAGACGGCCTCCGCGGCGCTCCACTACGACCGCGCCCTCGCCGCGCTGCACTGCTCCGAATGGGACGCTGCCGAAGCCAGCGCGCAGTCCGCCCTCGACCGCGGAGGAATCGCCTTCGCGGCGCGCGTTGCTTTCTTGCGGGGTTGCATGGCGGCGCAGCGAGCGGAAGCCGCCGCCGTACTCGCCGCTCAAGCAGGCGCCATTCCCGCAGACTGGGATCTGGCCCTCGCGCGTGGCCGCTCCTCGCTGGACGCCTTTGCGCTCGCGCTCGATCAACGCGAGAACGATTGGCCCGAAGCGCGCCGCAACGCCGCGCGGGTGATGCTCCGCCTCGAGGTGTGGCAGCAGGCGCGCACGGCGGCGGAGCCGCCGCGGGATGAAGCCACGCCGAAGCCGCAGCCGGCTCGCGTGGAGGAGTTGTTGCAGCGTCTCGAAGGCATGGAGCGGCCGCTGGACTCCCGCACCGCGCCGGATGCGCCGACCGTGGAGCGTGATTGGTGATGCTTGCCTGCCTCGTGCTGTGCGGAAGCTGCGTGAGCATTCAGCAGGCGGCTCCTGTCTTCGTCGAGGTCCGCGCGCAGCCGGAGCGGGCGTATCGCGAACAACCGGTACTCGTGACCCTGCGGGTCGGAGTGGAGAGCGCGTTTCTCGAATCCTCGATGCTGCAGCCCTTCCGCCGTTCTCTGGATCTTCCGGTGCAGGTGGATTCAGGATGGAATTTGGATGCGTGGAAGCTTCGCGACGCAGCTGCATCCTTGGACGAAACGCTTCCGCGACTCGTGTTCGACGGGGAAATCGTGCGTGCCGATCGCGTGATCGAGGAAGCGCGCGGCGGCCGCATGTTCAGGATTGCAGAGTTGGATCGCGTACTCCTCCCGCTCGAAGCGGGCGAGTTGCTCTACGCCCAACCGGCGGCGCGGTATTCCTGGACGAGCGAATACGGCACGGACGTGTTCGGCGCCAAGGTTCCAGGCGAACGTCAAGACGCTCATCTCGTGGAAGAAGCGGTCAAGCTGTTGGTGCTGGATTGGCCGGAAGCGAATCGCCCTGAGAGTTTCAACGGCGCGGTCGGCACGGTCCGCTTGCAGGTCGAGCGGCTGGATGAGACATCCTCGGCCTTGTTGCGTCTTCGCATCGTGTTCGAGGGCGCGGGTAATTGGGAGCGATGGCAACCCTTGACGCTCGACGCCATCCCAGGCTTTCACCTGCTCGGACGCTTGGTCGAGCGTGAGGCTCAGCGCGTGACGGTGCTCGCGGAGTTCGCCCTGGATGAAGCGCACCCCGATTCGTTCCCTGCGCTGGAGTTCAGCTTCTTCGATCCAAGTTCCGCCAGCTATCGCACCACCCGTTCCACAGCCCTGCGCTTGACGGACTCCGAGTTGACCCTGCCGCAGGCCGCAGAGCCTGTACCGCCTTCGGAGGGATTCATTAACTACGGGAGGCCTCCCGCGTGGTACGGATTCGGTTTGGCTGCCCTCACGGTCGGAGTATGGTGGCTGATGCGACGCGCCCTGAGCGGCAGGCGGGCTCGCAAGCCAGCTCCTGAAGCGGATCCTGTTCAACTCACGCTGGATTCAGCCGCTGGCTGCAGCGCATTCTTGGCGCGCGAGCTTGGCATCGCTGAGCCACAACTCCATGCTCCTGACTTGCGGCTGCGCTTGCGCGAGCGTGGAGTCCCGGAGTCTCTCGTGGAAAGCGCGGCGAGTCTCTTCGAAGCACTCCAGGCCGAACGCTACGGAGGACCACCGGTGGCGCACGCCGCTTCGCAGTGGGCGGCACTCCGCGACGAGTGGGCGTGCTCGGTTACGCCCAGACCGTAAATTCCGCGTCCGCGATTTCCTTCGGAATGCCGCCGGCAAAGCGGACGCGCACGCCGTAGCCCCAGGCTCCCGGCTGAGTCGGCATCCAACTCGCGCCGAACAAGGCGGCGCCGTTGGAGCCGGCCCCCTGATGCGTGAGGCGGACGACGATCGGCGCCGAGGTCCCGTGCTTCGACGACAGTCCGAGCACCAACTCGACCTCGAGATCTTCCACGCGGAGCGTTCCGAGCGCCACCTCGACTTCGACCGGCACGGCAACGCCGAGTTGCGAAGCGCGCAAATCACCGGAGCGCACGGCGGTGACGCGGACGAGGGGGAACTCACGCCGAGCTTCGGCGAGGCGCGCAGCTTGATGGCGAACCGTGGCGTGATTTTGTTGTGCGTGTTCCACGGCGGCTCGTGCCCCGGGCAAGTAGGCGCGGTCGCGGTACTCGGACACCATGCGATCGGAGTTGAACACCGGCGCGAGGCTGGCCAGCGCGTGGCGGACACGCTCGAGCCAAGCGTGTGGAATGCCGGCCTCGTCGCGATCGAAGAAGGTCGGCGCCACTTCGTCTTCGAGCAGGGCATACAGCGCGGTGGCGTCGAGTTCGTTCTGCAACTCCTGCTCGCCGTAGACGCGCTCGCCGCCGATCGCCCAGCCGTTGCGGCCGTCGCAGCCCTCCGGCCACCATCCATCCGCCACCGAAAGGTTCAGTCCGCCGTTGGCTGCGGCCTTCATGCCTGAAGTGCCGCTGGCCTCCATCATGCGAATCGGCGTGTTGAGCCAGACGTCCACGCCCGAGGTCAGCGCGCGGCCGAGATCCATCTCGTAGTTCTCGAGCAGGATCACGCGTCCCGCGAAACGCGGATCCCGCGAGATCTCGAAGACCCGCTTGAGGTAATCCTGCCCGCGTCCGTCGCGCGGGTGAGCCTTGCCGGCGAACAGGAAGCGCACCGGCCGCTCGGGATGATGCACCATGGCCTCGAGCCGCTCGAGGTCGTGGAACAGCAAGTGGGCGCGTTTGTAAGGCGCGAATCTTCGCGCGAAACCGACCAAGAGCGCGTTCTCGTCGAGTCCGCGCAGGGTTGCGTCCAGTAAGCGCGGGCTATCGCCGCGTCCGATGAAGGCGCGCTTGAGGTTGCGATGCGCAACGCGCAGCAAGCGACGACGGCATTCCTGCCGTGCCGCCCACAGCGCCGCCGCGTCGAGTTGTTCCGCGCGTTCGCGAAAGTCCTGCGGACTTACGCGCACTGCCTGAGGCGGCATCAGCAGCCGAGCTACCGGGCCGGAAACCCAGGTGCCGAGGTGCACGCCGTTGGTCACCGAATGCACCGGAACTTCGTCGCGCAGTAAGCCCGGCCAGAGCGGGTGGAGGAGGTCGCGCGAGACGACCCCATGCAGCGCGCTGACGCCGTTCCGCCAGCCCGACATGCGGCAGGCGAGGAAAGTCATGTTGAACGGTCCTTCGCCGTGGGGTGACTGACCGAGCGCGAGGAATTCAGTCCAACCGATGCCGAGCCAATCCGGAGCGTCGCCGAAGTAGCGGCGCATCAGATTCTCGTCGAAGGCGTCGTGGCCCGCAGGCACCGGCGTGTGGGTCGTGAACACGGTGTTCGCGCGCACCAGCAAGCGGCCTTCTTCGAAGGAGAGTCCGTGCTCCGGGAGGATTTGACGCAAGCGCTCGAGCCCGACGAAGGCCGCGTGGCCTTCGTTGAGGTGCCAGACGCCCGGCGTGATGCCGAGCTTCTGCAGCAAGCGCACGCCGCCGCGTCCGAGCACGATTTCCTGCCGGAGGCGCATCTCGCTGTCGCCGCCGTAGAGCTGCTGCGTGATCGAGCGCGTGTGCGGATCGTTCCCAGCGTGATCGGTATCGAGCAGGTAGAGCCTGGTGCGGCCGACGCGCGCCAGCCAGGCGCGCACCTGAACCTCGCCGCCAGGCAGCGGCAGGGCGAACTCGAGCGCGCTGCCATTGGCGCCGCGCACCAACTCGAGCGCGAGTCCGCCCGGATCGTAGACCACGTCCTCGGAAAGTTGTTCGCCGCTCGGCGAGAATCGTTGGCGCAAGTAGCCGCGGCCGTACATCAAGCCGATGCCGACCATCGGCAGGCGCACGTCACTCGCGGACTTCAGATGGTCGCCGGCGAGCACGCCCAGACCTCCGCTGTAGACCGGAAGCGATTCGTGCACCGCGAATTCGGCGCTGAAGTAGGCCACCGGATGCTCGG
>JAQBVK010000114.1 GCA_027623585.1 Planctomycetota bacterium | reverse complement strand
CCAGAGCTCGCGGCCGCGACTGCTGGCGGAGGTAGCTGCAACTCCCGGCAGCAAGGGATGCGGCCAACTCTCCCCCGCCGCGCCGCTGAGCCGCGCGTGCATCGGGCGCGCGAAGAGTTCGGTGACGACGAAGGAAGACAGCGGATTGCCAGGGAGGCCGATCACCCAAGCCGAGTCGCTGCGGCCGATCCAAACCGGCTTGCCCGGTTGGAGCGCGACGCCGTGCAGTCGCTGCTGCACGCCGAGCGCGGCAAAACTGGCCGGTAAGTAGTCCTTTTCGCCCATCGAGACGCCGCCGATCGTGATCAGCAGATCGGCGCGCGCGAGCGCTTCCTGTAATCCGGCGTGCAATGCCTGCGGTTCGTCGCGCAGATGCGATTGATGAACGATTTCCGCGCCGAGCGCCGTCAGACGCGCGGCGACGCCGAGGCGATTCGCGTCACGCACCTGATGCGCTTCCGGCGGCGTGCGCCACGGCACGACTTCATCGCCGGTGGAGACCACCGCAACGCGAACCCGCGGACGCACGCGCACGGGTTCGGCGCCGCAGGAGGCCGCGATCATGAGTTCGCCTGGACCGAGCCGCATCCCGGCCTCCAGCACGGTACGGCCGGCGCGGCCGATCTCCCCCGCAGGCCGGACGTGGCGGCCAGCGGTGGGCGCCTCGGCCAGATGGAGCAGCCCGCCCTCCACACTCACCTGTTCGACCGGAATCACGCAGTCGGCGCCCGGAGGCACCGTGCCTCCCGTCATCACGGCGACCGCCTGGCCCTTCCCCAGCGCGCCGGCAGCAGGCGTGCCCGCGTGAATGACCCCCGCGATCTGGCGCGGATCGGATCCCTCGGAGCTGGATACCGCGTAACCATCCATGGCCGATCGGGGCACCGGCGGCTCGTCTCGGTCCAGGCAGACCGGCTCGGCCAGAATGCGTCCGCAGGCTCGGGCGAGTTGCAGTTCCTCGGATGCACGGGTGAGCGCTGCCGTTTTACCTGCCAACGCAGCGCAAGCACTTGCGTAAGACAGCAGTGGCCTGCCGCGATGCTCCCGGTCGTGGAGGTCTGCAACCATGATCCCACCGGACGGATCGTAGAGCAGTCATCATAGAAGCTCTCCTGCCCGCAGCCCCCCGACGACCCGCTTTGCGCACCTCCACGCTGTACCTCTTGCTACTCGGCTTGCTCGCCGGTTGTGGCCCCCCGTCGAATGGGGATTCCGCGGACACCTCCACGGATCCCAAGGTGACGAGTTCGGCTCCGGTCAAAGAGGCCGTTCTGATCCGCGTGCGCCCCGCCACCCGCGGGCTGATCCAGCGGCGGCTCGAGGCAACTGCCAACGTCGAGTCCTTGGACGTCGTGGACGTGATTCCGGAGCGCGCCGAGCCGGTGGTCGAGGTGCTGGTCGAAGAGGGTGATTCGGTGGTCGCCGGACAGGAGCTCGCGCGCTTGCGGCGCGACCAAGCGGAACTCTTGCGCCAAGAAGCCGCGGTCCGTGTCACCGAGACGCGGCTCGGGACTCAGCAAGCGCAGCGCGACTTCGAGCGCAATCAGCGTTTGTGGCAAGAAGGCGGGAACTCCCCGCGACTGATCGCGGAGCAGGCGCTCGAAACCAGCCGCCAAGTCTGGGACACGGCGAAGTCTGCCGAGGCGAGCGCCGCCGTCGCGCTCGATCGCGCGGATTGGGATCTGGAGCGCTGCACGCTGCGAACCCCGATCGCGGGCACCGTGACCTTCCGGGATCTTTCGGTCGGCGACATGGCGACGGCTGGCCAACGCGCCTTCCAGATCGCGGACCTCTCAGCGCCGAAGTTGATCTTCTACCGCCCGCAACGCGAACTCGGGCTGCTGCGCGACGGTCAACCCTTGGTGGCCACCAGCGAGGCCATGCCGGGCTCCGAAGTGCCAGGCATGATCGAGCGCGTGTCGCCGGTCGTGGATCCGACCACCGGCACCGTCAAGGTCGTCGCGGCGCTGACACCCGGGGAGATGCGCGTGCCGATGGGCATCCTGATGCGCTTGATCCTGGTGCTGGAGAGTCGTCCGCAAGCGCTCCTGATTCCGAAGGAGGCCCTGCTCTACGAGGGCGGCGGCGCCTACGTCTTCGTGGTGCGTGACGGACGGGCTCAGCGCGTCGAGGTCATCGCCGGATTCGAGGACGCCCGCCACCTGGAGGCAGCCGCCGGCACCGATCTCATCGAAGGCGAACTCCTGGTCGTGGTCGGCGGCGATCGTCTCGCGGACGGCGATCCGGTCGAGGTCGCCGCGGAATGAGCGACGACGGATTGAGCGGTGGCGTGCTCGCGCTCGGCGTGCGACGCCCGGTCGCGATGGGCATGGTGGTGGCCGCCGCCGTGGTGTTCGGCTTCGTGGCGCTGGGCAAGCTCAAGGTCGACCTGCTGCCGCCGCTGCAATATCCATCGCTGACGGTGCGCACGGTCTACTCCGGCGCCGCGCCGGAAGACGTCGAGGAGCGCGTGACCGAGCGGCTGGAGGACGTGCTGTCCACCGTCGGCGGATTGGTGCGCATCCGTTCCTCCTCACGCGCCGAAGTCAGCGAAGTGCTGATGGAATTCGAATGGGGAACGAATCTTCCCTTCTTGGTGCAGGACGTCCGCGAGCGGCTCGACCGCGTGTTCTTGCCGCCCGGCGTCGACAAGCCGTTGATTCTGCGCTACGACCCGAGTCTCGATCCGGTGCTGCGCCTGGCGCTCTCCGGTGGCAGCGATCTAGTGCGCCTGCGTGACGTCGCCGAATTCGAGATCGAGCGCCGCCTGGAAGGTCTGCCCGGAGTCGCCGCCGTGCGCGTGAAGGGCGGGCTAGTGGATGAAGTGCAGGTGTTGCTCGATCCGCAGCGACTGGCTTCCTTCGGCATCGGCGGCGAAATGATTCGGCAGCGGCTGCAGGAAGAGAACCTCAACGTGCCGGGCGGCACCCTTCAGGAAGGTTCCTTCGAATACGTCGTCCGCACGCTGAACGAGTTCCGCACTCTCGCCGACATCGAGGATCTGCCGATTCTCGAGCGCGACGGGCGCATCCTGAAGCTGCGCGACCTTGCCGTGGTGAAACGTTCGCATCGCGACCGCGACTTGATGCTGCGCGTCGGCTCCGACGAAGCGGTCGAAGTCGCGATCTTCCGCGAAGCCGGCGCCAACCTCGTGGAAGTCGCGCGCACCGTCCGCGAACGCCTCTGGGGCCCGGGCGCTTCCCCCGAGTCCTCGGACGCCGCGATCCAAAAGTCGGCCAGCGAGCGCGAAGCCGCGCGCCTCAAGGCCGAGGAAGCCCTGGCTGCGGGCACCGCGGCGAAGGAGGGTGAAGGCTTCGGCGGCAAGCGGCCGGACTGGATTTCGGTGCGGCTCCCGAGTGACGTGCGCCTGACTCTGCTCTCGGATCAATCGGTGTTCGTGCGCAGCGCGATCCGCGAGGTCAATCAAGCGGCCATGCTCGGCGGTTTGCTGGCGGTGGCGGTTTGCTTCCTGTTCCTCGGCCGTTTCGGTCCGACCTTGGTGATCGGACTCGCGGTGCCGATCTCGATCGTCGCCACCTTCGGCGCGATGCTGTCAGCCGACGTCTCGCTGAACATCATGTCCTTGGGCGGGCTGGCGCTCGGCATCGGCATGCTAGTGGACAGTGCGATCGTCGTGCTCGAGAGCATCGAGAAGTGCCGCGAAGAAGGCGATCCACCCATGCTCGCGGCCATTCGCGGGGTGCGCGAAGTTGGCGGCGCGGTCATCGCCTCCACGCTCACGACGGTGGCGGTCTTCGCTCCGATCGTGTTCGTCGAAGGCGTCGCCGGTCAGACTTTCGGCGACCAGGCGCTGACGGTCGTCGCATCGCTGACGATCTCCCTCGCAGTGGCGTTGTTCTTCGTACCCGGCCTCGCCGCGCGCTTGCGCCCGGCAGACAGCGGTCCGAAAGCCATCGCGAAGAAACGCCTGGCGGCCCTGCTGCCGCACCTGCGCGGCCGCCGTCCGCTGTTTCGCGGATTGTTGCTGCCGCTGCGCCCGCTTCCCTACATCCTCATCATCGCGTTCTCGGTGGTGGCCTGCGCCGCCGGTCTTTGGCTGATGAGGGTGTACGCGCCCGGCTTGGACGATGCGTGGAATCCGCCGCAGCCTCCGGGCGCCCCCCCCCTGCCGCCCGATCCGACGCGTGATCCGGTGCCGGACGCGGTGGTCGGCCGCATGGCGGTGCTGAGTTGGGTCGGCTTGGCGCTGAGCTTGCCCCTCGCCGTGGTCTTCGGTCAGATCGTGCTCGGCTTCCTCGGCCGCATCGTTTCGGACCTGCTCGGATTCGCAATCCTGTTGGTCGAAGGCGTCGTCGCCGGGGCGCTCGGCGTGGTGTGGCTGGTGCTGTGGATCCCGTGCTGGCTGTTCAAGTGGATGGTTCGGCTGCTCTCCGAGCACGCCTATCCCTTCGTGTTGCGCGGCGCCATCCATCTGCCTCTGGTCGTGCTCCTCGTCGCCGGTGGACTCAGCTGGGGCGCATGGAATTCATTGAGCGGACTCGGCAAGGAACTCCTACCGGAGGTCTTGCAGGGCGAGATGACCGCCGAACTGTTCTTCCCCGCCGGAATGCCGCTGCCCGAAACCGATCGCAACGCCTCGCGCATCGAAATGGCGCTGCGCGAACTACCGGGCGTCGCGGAGAGCGCGGTGTCCTCGGGCACCGACCGCGAGACCATCTCGACCGAGGAGACCGGTCCGCACACCGCGCAGATCTTGCTGCGCCTGAAAACCAAAGAGGGCGCCGATCCGCGTGCTGCGGAGCTCGAGTTGGAGAACCAGGTGCGCGCCATCCTCGAACGCGAGCCGGCGCTCGCACGCTACGAACTGCGACGGCCCACCTTGCTCGCGTTGCGCGCCCCCCTCGAGGTCGAGGTCTACGGCGAAGACCTCGAGGAGATCCGCCGCGCGACGCGGGTGGTCCAGGACGCGATGAGCGGCTTGGAAGGTGTCGTGGATCTGCGCTCGTCCTTGCGGCGCGGAAATCCGGAAGTGCGCATCGTGCTCGACCGCGAACAACTGGCGCGTCACGGACTCACCGTTGCCGAAGTCTCGAATCGCCTGCGGCTCGCGGTCGAAGGCGAGGTCTCCTCCACCTTCCCGGGGCGCGACGAGCGCATCGACATTCGCGTGCGTGCGGACACCGAACGGCTCGCGCGCGTGGATCAACTGCGCGATCTGCCGGTCAACCCCGGCAACGAGCGGCCGCTGCCGCTCGGCGCGGTGGCCACCTTTGAGATCCAGGATGGACCGAGTGACATCCGTCACATCGGAGGGCGCCGCGCGGCGACCTTGAGCGCCTCGCTCGCCGGCTTCGACCTCGGCGAAACCGCCAAGCGCGTCGAGGAGCGCCTGGAACGCGTGACGCTGCCGCCGGGAACCAGCGCGGCGATGGCGGGTCAGACCGGCGAGATGCGCGCCTCCCTGAGCTCGCTGAGTTTTGCGCTGCTGCTCGCCGTGTGTTTGGTCTACGCCGTGATGGCGGCGCAATTCGAATCCTTGCTGCAGCCGCTGCTGATTCTCTGCAGCGTGCCGCTGGCCGGCGTCGGTGCGGCCTACGCGCTGGCCTACACGCACACTCCGATCTCGGTGGTGGTCTTGCTCGGGGCGGTGATCTTGGCGGGCATCGTGGTCAACAACGCGATCGTGTTGGTGGACCGCATCAACCGCAACCGCGCCAAAGGAATGGAGGTCGACGAAGCCATCCTCGAGGGCGCGCGCGCGCGCATGCGCCCGATCTTGATGACCACCGTCACCACCGTGCTCGGCATGCTGCCGCTCACCGGCTGGTTGGGCGGATCGGAGGGCATGGAACTGCGCGCGCCGATGGCGATGGTCGTGATCACCGGCCTGGTCGCGAGCACGCTGCTCACCTTGATCGTGCTGCCGACGCTTTACCGGCTGCTGGCTCGCTCAGGACTCGATCAACAATCTCGCCGCGCGCAACCGCAAGAGGTCGCCGGTGCCTGAGCAGGGCAGCAACCGCGCCTTGGTGCGCTTCTTCAGCGCGCTCGTGCGCCGCCCGGTGGCGGTGCTGGTGCTCTCGCTGGCCTTGGTCGGAATGTCGTGGATCGCCGCGCAGCGCATCCCGATCGAGATGGTGCCGCGCGGCTTGACCGGCAACGAAGTGCAGATCAGCGCCAACTGGCCCGGCGCGCTTCCCTCGGAGATCGAAGAGCGCATCGTCAAGCCGCTCGAGAAGGAATTGCGTTCGGTGCAAGGCGTCGAGGAACTGACCTCTTACGCCTTCTCCGGCGGCTGCGAGATCCAGATCTCCTTCCCCGGGAACATCGACATGGACTTCGCCTACGCGGAGGTCGCCGACCGCGTGGAGCGGGCGCGACCGCTGCTGCCGACCGAGGTCGATCGCGTGCGCATCTTCCGTTTCTCGATGAGTTCGATCCCGGTGATGTTCTTCGCCGTGATCGAGCCCGAGGGCATGAGTCACGACGAGGTCCAAGACCTCGCCAGCGATGTGCTGATCCCTCGGATCGAGGCGATCGACGGAGTAGCGCGCGTGCGCGGCAACGGGCTCGAACCTTCGTCGGTCCGGATTTGGCTCGACGAGGATCGCGTGATCGCGCAGCGCGTGGACATCGGCGATCTGCTGCGGCGGCTGCAGGGCGACAATCTTTCGGGGCCGGCCGGCGACCTAGAAGACTCGGGCTCGCGCTTCTTGGTGCGCGTGGACGGGCGCTTCTCTTCCTTGCAGGAGATCGAGGAGTTCCCGGTGCGCCCTGGCCTGTTGTTGAAGGACATCGGCCGCGTCGAGAAGGTGCGCAGCGCGCCAGAATTCTTCTTCCGCGTGGACGGTGCCTTCACGATCTCCTTGGGCGTCGAGAAGGAGACCAGCGCGAACACCTTCGCCCTGTGCAGCGAAATCCAACGCGTGCTCGATGAGGAGTTGCCGAAGGATCCGCGACTCTCGCGTTTGGAGTACGTCACCTACTTCAACCAGGGCGAGGTCATCGGCACCGCGATCCGCAGCCTGGTGCGCGATACCGCAATCGGCGGCGGCATCGCAGTGGTGGTGCTGTGGATCTTCCTGCGCCGGCTCGCCTACACGCTGCTGATCACCCTCAGCATCCCGTTCGCCGTCTTGATCACGCTAGCGTGGCTCTACTTCACCGGCGACTCCCTCAATCTGTTCACCATGATGGGCATCACGATCAGCGTGGGCATGCTGGTGGACTGCGCGGTGGTGGTGGCCGAGTCGATCTTCAAACGGCGGGAACAAGGCTCGGAATCGATGGAATCGGTGACCGAGGGCCCGTCCGAGGTGATGCTCGCCATCGTCACCTCCACCGCGACCACCATCGCGGTGTTCCTACCGTTCATGTTCCTGACCGACGACAAGAACTCGCGCGTCTTCAGCGGCGCGATCGGCGGCCCCTTGTGCATCGCGTTGGTCTCGTCGCTGCTGATCGCGATCATAATGGTGCCCACGGCTGCGCGTTTCCTTCAGCACCGCGGCCGGCGCACGGACGCCGCCGGCGCCACCGGGGTCGCGGGCCCGGGACGGCTCACGAGCTTGCTCGGCGCGGCAGGCGACTTC
>JAQBVK010000113.1 GCA_027623585.1 Planctomycetota bacterium | reverse complement strand
GGCGGAGTCCTCGGGAGGATGCATCAAGGCGGCGGCGAGGCGTCGGTCGAGCTCCGGCGGCAATCCTGCCAGAGGCGCATCGGCGAGCAAGACCGCGCCCGGCATCGGGAACAGCAGCCAGCCGACCCAACGCGCAAGCCGCGCCTCCAGAGGGGTGAGTCGCGACCAAGGGCTGCCGAAGGGGTGCGCAAGCAGCGACGTTCCCGCCAGCAATTCTTGCGCGCGCGCCGCGGCTGCGTGCTCAGGCGCGTGGCGCGTGACATGGGAAAGAAAATCGTCGAGTCGCCGCGTCGCCAGTTGCTCCAGGTTCCAACCGCCGAAGTGCGCGGCCGTGCCCAGACCGCTGCGGCCGCACGCCCGGCAAGCCTCTGCGTGGTAGCTCCACTCCACTTGCGCCAGCGCTTCAGGCGGATGAGCGCGAAGGGTGAGCGCGCCGAGCGCGCGACGATGGTGATCGAGGTCGCGCATGCGGCCGGGCGCGTCGGCGCCGCGCGCGGGATCAAAACGATCCAGCCACACCGCGTCTCCGGCGCGCAACGCGGGCGGCGCACCGCGCGCGGACTCGAGTACGCCGCCGTCGCGCAGGAAGCGGCGAAATCCCGCCGCTCGCAACCAGGCCGCGTGTTCCGGCCGCGCGAGCAGGGCGTCCGGCAGCGGCGCGCTGAACACCCATTCGCCCACCGGCGCAGCGCGCGTGGCGTCTTCGAGATCTAGCCATGGCCCTCCCCCTCCGCAACCGGAGCAGCGCAGTTCGCCGCGACGGCGCAAATCGGGAAGCAATCCGGCCAAGCCGAGCAGCTCACCGAGCGAGGCGCGCGGATCCGGATCCACGGGCCAAGCCACCGGCACGGATGCGACATCTTCGACGGACAGCGAGCTCTCCTCCGAGTTCGCGTCGTGCAGCAGCGGGGAACGCACCGCCAGCTCGCGGCGCAGGACGCGCTCCAACTCGGCACGGCCCTGACCCGCGAAGCCGCCGCTCAGCGCGCGCGAGCGCGTCGGAGTGCGGCGCGACATGAGCGGCGCCGCGCCTCCTGCGGAACGCGCGCGCCACCACTCTGCGGTCGGCGTATCCAGCGCATCCCAATCGGATGGGGGTCCCGCATGCAACAACGCCCCGCCGCGTGCGCCGGCGCCGGGTCCGATCTCCACCAACCAGTCGGCCTGGCGCAGGAACAACTCATGATGCTCCACGACCCAAAATCCATGCCCACGCGCCGCGAGCGCATGCAAGAGATCGGACACTCGCTGCGCCTCCGTATGAGGGAGGCCGAGACAGGGTTCATCGAGCAAGAACAGGCGCGGCGCGATCGAACGCGCGCCTCCCAGAGCGCGCGCGAGCGCGATGCGGCTGCGCTCACCGAGCGAGAGGTGGCGGCCGCGTTCGCCGAAACTGCGTGGACCGAGACCGAGCGCGACCAGATGGTGCACCAGCAGAGGCAGCGTGCGCTCACTGGGTAATCGCTTCTCGAGGACTTCGAGCGGTAAGCTCAGCCATTCGCGCAATGAGCGCGAACGCCAACGCAGATCGAGGAGATCGTCGCGCAGACCGAGCGTGCCGCACACGGCGCAAGCTAGGCCTTCCGCGCCGGCGCCGGTGCCGTGGCACGCCGCGCAGGCGCCCTGCCCCGGCCGCGCGACGAAATCGGAGGGTGTGAGACCGCGCATGCGCGCCTCTTCTCCCTCGGCGAAGAGAGTGCGAAGCTCGGTCCAAGCGCCCGACAAAGTCGCCACCGTGGAAATCGGCGCGTGCCGCAACGCGCGTTCGAGCAGCACACCGACGCCGCCCTCCGGGAGTTTGCCTTCAAAGCCCCTCTCAGCGCGGAGGCGGGGCACCAACTCCTCCTCGAAAAGAGTGCTCTTGCCGCATCCGCTTGGACCACACACCGCCACCACGCGTCCGAAAGGCAGCGCGAGTTCTGGAATGCGCAGATGGCGCGCGTTCAAATCACGGAACACGAAACCTTGCGGCGGCTCCCCCCCCCTCGCAGCGCGCGCCGACGGCAAGGGCTCGGGCGGCAGAGCGGTGCGCTCACCTTCGGCGACCAGCGTTCCTCCCTGTGGCCCGCCACCGGGACCGAGCAGGATCCAGCGATGCGCGGCTTCGAGAAACTCGCGCGCAGGGTCGGCGGTGAGCACAGTATTGCCGGCGGCCGCGAGTTCTTGGAGCATCGCCGCGAGCGCGAGACGCTCGCGCCCGTGCAGCCCCATGCCCGGTTCGTCGAGCAATACGGTTTGCCCGCTGCGCACGAGCGCGAGCCAGGAGACCAACTCGATCCGGCGCGCCTCGCCAAGCGAGAGGCTGCCCAAGCTTCGCTCGGCGGAAAGGTGACCGATTCCCGCTCGCGTGAGCAGGGCAATGCGCCGCGCAGCAGTGCCACCCACGGCCTCGGTCCATACCATCCACTCTTCCAGCGGCGCCGCCACCCACTCCTGCCAAGTGCGCCCGTGCAACCACCGCGTCGGCGCGACTGCGCCGACGGCTCCCTCCGGATCGGGGTCGCGCGCCTTGCCGCAATGCGGACACTGACGATCTGCCGCCAACAGGTGGACCGCGCCGGCGGCTTCCAAGCGTGCTTCACCCCCGAGCGCGCGGGCTTGCTGGAGGGCTTCGATCAAGCGATCGCGTTGCGCGGCGCTCCAACGCAGGCGATCCAACAGCAAGCGCGCGCTCTGAGGAAGGATTTCTGGAGCTTCTTCGAGCCTCGTCAAGCTCGCGTCATCGCCGAGGCGCACGCGGGTCCAGCCGCTGCGCAGGAGGTCTTCGCTGCGCGCGCCCGGAACCGCTCCGAGCACGTGGACCGCGACTTCATCCGGCCAACTCGCCAAGCCTTCGACCACGGCGCGCGGGTTCCACGGCGCCCAGTGCGTGCCGCAATGCGTGCAGAGGTGCTCGCCGCCTTGCTCCCAGGCGCGGCCGAGCAAGGCCCAGAGACTCCACGCATTTCCGATCGCTACGGCACGACGGCCGCGCGGAATCTCCCCGGCACTCGCGATCACGGGAGTGAGTCCGTCCACTCGATCCGCGACTTGTTGCAGCCAAGATTCATCTCCACTCGGCAGCGCGCGTGGATCCTCGAGCGCGCGGAAGCGGCGTCGCGCCACCGGCTCCAACACGCCGAACAGCAGCGCGCTCTTCCCGGCGCCGCTCGGTCCATGGACGGCGGTCCACGCGCCGACCGGAAGGTCGAGGTCGAGCGCGCGCAGATTGCCGGCGCGCAGTCCGCGGAGTCGCAACAGCGCGGCACCGGGCGCGCGGCGTGCGCTCACGGAGCGCGCTCCCCGAGGTCCGGGTAGTGCTCGTCGCGCCCTTCGCGCAAGATGGCGCGCAACGCATCGGCCAATGCGGGCGGTCCCGCGATGAGGTTGCCGCCGTGCAGCCAATCTCCTCCGGGAACGATGGTGTCGACCACTCCGCCCGCTTCCGTCACCAACAAGCCGCCCGCAGCGACGTCCCAAGGCGACAGATGCAGTTCCCAGAACGCGTCGAGGCGGCCGGCGGCGACGTAGGCAAGATCGCTGGCTGCCGAGCCCATGCGACGGATGCCGCGCTGTTGCAGGAACATGCGCTGGAAGTTTTCCAGGTTGTTGTCGATCAGGAAATGACGGCGGTACGGGAATCCGGTCGCGAGCAAGGCGTCGAGCGGCGCGCTCGTGGAAGAGACGCGAATCGGCTTGCCGTTGAGCGTGGCTCCGCCGCCGCGCACTGCGACGAAGGTTTCGTCTAGCCGCGGCAGGTGCACGACCGCGACCTCTGGGCGCCCAGCGACGACGCGAGCAAGGCTCACGGCCACCATCGGTAAACGGTGAACGAAATTCACGGTGCCGTCGAGCGGATCCACGTACCAAGTGCCGGCGGCGGCCGCGTCCCCTGCCGCGCCGGACTCTTCCGCCAACACCGCGTCCCGCGGAAACGCGCGTCGAATGCCTTCGAGCAGAAAGGCCTCGCTGTCCAGGTCGGCGGCGGTGACGAGGTCGCGATCTACGCTCTTACTCCCGACGTCCAATGCGCCGAGCCGTTCCCACCACGAATTCAGGATGCGACCGGCTCCGCGAGCCATTTCCTCTGCGGCGCCGGCGATCTCGCGGTTCTCGTTCAACCGGTCCGCGTCCATCGCTTCAGCACTTCGTGCAGAACCTGCTCTTGGAACTCCCGGAAGCGCGCGTTGTTGGTGCGCGCGGTGCCGTCGCGTTCGTAATTGACGACGATCGAGAACACCAAGATCTGGCCGTCGGGCGCGTGGACGTATCCGCAGAGACTGGAGGCGCCTGCGATCCAACCCGTCTTGTAGCGCACGCGATGCGGCTGGAAGGCGGCATCGGCGAACATCGCACGGTTGCGCCCTTCGACCCCGCCGACCACCAGTGAATCGAAGAACACGGGGCCGGCTGCAGCGGCGCGCGCGCTGCCCATCGTCCGCAGAACCGCGCAGATCGACGCGGGGCTCGCAAGATTCACCGGCCGCTCGGCTGAGCGCGCGAGGCCGCTGCCGTCGCTTTGGTCGAGCGCGGTGACGTCCACGCCGGCGTCCGTGAGGACCTCGCGCACCGCCGCGACGCCGGATGCCGTGCTTCCATCCCCCCCCCTCGCGCGGCCCAAGGTCTTCAGGATGCTTTCAGCGAGAAAGTTGTCGCTGTCTTTGTTGCAGGCCGTAACCGTCTCTCCCAGGTTCCAAGCCGAGCGATGCGTGAACAAGGGCGTCGCAGCCGGCGCCTCCTCCAGCTCGAGCGGCGAGCGCACGGACCCGGCCGCGATGCCGCGGCGCTCCAGGCCTTCGCGCAACCAAGCGAGTCCAAGCCGCATCGGATCGGCGTCGGCCAAGCGCAGCGCAAGTTTGCCCGCGCCGGAACCGCTCACCACGATGCGATCGCGTCCGGAAAGCCAGTACGCGGACCATGCATCCTTCCGATCCGGTTCGCGGCGATCGAAACGAATCGCGCTCGCCACTGCCGGAGAAACTCGCAGGGCGCCGCCTTGATCGCGAATCTCCAGGCAACCGCCTTCGAGCGCGAATCCCCACACCGGCGCGCAATACTCCTGCTGCCACTGGTCTTCAGGCCACAGTGGATGAAAGGCAGGACCGGAAAAGCAACGCGCGTCGAGCACGGTTTCCTTGAACTGAGAGTTCCCTGAGGCGCGCAGCGTTTCGGCGAGAGAGTCGAGAAACTCCTCGTGCACCTCGCGCTCCCCGAGCGTGCGCAGCGAAGGATCGCCGCCGGCGAGGATCCACAAACTCTCGTCGCCGAGCACCGCTCGCGTGGTCCAGCGATGCTCGGGGCCGAGTGCGAGCAAGGCTGCGGCAGTGGAAAACACCTTCATGTTCGAGGCGATCACGAACGGCTCGTCGCCGCGGCGGTCGAAGATCCGCGCGCCTTCGATCGTCTCCAGGCGCACCGCGGGCACGACGTCTCGGTCCGCAGCAAGCGGATCGGCCAGCGCTCGCAGCGGCGCCTGCAAGCCGGCGGCCTCCGGCGCCTCGGGCGGCTGTTGTCCCTTCGCCACGCTGCAAAAAGTCGCCGCGCAGAGGAGCACGGCGCGACTGCCTTCGCTCATCGGAGGCGGACGCCCTCCACCGCGATCGCCCAGGCGCAGGTCGCGAACACGCGCGCGACCTGGGTCATCTTGGCGACTTCAATCGTCTCCGGCACGTCGCCCGGCTTGTGGTACACCGGGTTGTCGTTGATGTGGCCTTCGAAGAAGAACAGCGAGGGCACTCCCTTCGTATGGAACGAGTATTGATCGCTGCGCGCAAACAGGTCCCGCCCGTCCTTGAAATCGATCTTGATCTTGACCTTCGCGCGCTTCGCCTGATCCTGCACGAAGTCCTCCCAATCCTTGTGGCCCCAAGCGCCGCCGATGTTGAACTCCTTGGGATCGGTGCGCGCGATCTGATCCATGTTCAGCATCGCCACCGTGCGCTCGTGCGCGTAGAGCGGATTCTCGCAGTAGGCCACCGAACCGAGCAGGCCGAGTTCTTCCGCGCTGAACCACAGGAACAGCACGTCGATCTCGGGCTGGGCACCGGCGAACGCCGCCGCGACTTCGAGCAGCGCCGTGCTCCCGGAAGCGTTGTCGTCGGCGCCGGGGTGGGCTTGCACGCCGGAGGCTCCGGAGTCCTGCTGCACGCCCAAGCCAACGTGATCCAGGTGGGCGCCGAGCACGAGTACCTCGCGCTCACGGTCGGGCGCCGGGCTGCTGCCGCGCATTCGCGCGGCGAGGTTGTAGGTCTGCGCGGGCGCGACTTCGAAGCCGGCAGCGAGGGTCACGGCCATCGGGCTCTTCAACAGGCTTGATTTCTTCTTTTTCTCGATTCCCGCCTGGTATGCCGCGAGGTCGGTCCCGAACACCGCCGCCGCAGTCTTGCGGGAAACGCTCATTACGGGAATCGCGGGATAACCGTATCGCCCTTCCACGGCGCTCACGCCGCCGCCGCGGCCGCTCGGCATCATGACCGCGGAGAGGAAGGCGCGATCCTCATTTTCTTCCACACCAACGTCCGGCACGAACACGAAACCAATCGCGCCGGCATCCGCCGCTTCCTTCACCTTGCGCGTGAGTTGCGAGTCTTTGACCGGCTCCGCGCCTTCGAAGCGCTTCTGCTTGGCGTCATCCGCCCACGGCTCGCGCGTGAACGCGAACACGATCTTGCCGCGAACGTCCTTCTCCTTGTAGTCGCTCCACTTTTCGTCCTTCGACTGGATGCCGTAACCGGCGAACACCGCCTCGCCGCTCGCCGCGCCCTTCTGCGAGCCCAGCATCGGCACGAAGCCGCTTCCCAAGGCCGGCAACTCTTCATCACTCGCGCCTTCCCAGGAGAACGCGCAATCCGCTTCCTTCGGGCGCACGCAGTCGAGGGAGTACGGCAAGCGGTAGCCGCCATCCACACCGAGTGCTTCGAGACCCAGCGCCTGCAACTGGTCGCTCACGAAATCGGCCGCGCGATCGAATCCAGGCGTGAAGGTGCCGCGACCTTGCATGCTCGGCCCGGCCAGCACCTGCAGCGTGGCCTCGACCGATTTCTCAGTGATGCCCGCGAGCATCTGCTCGTAGGTCTTGCCAGCAGCGGGCTCCTGGGAGCCGGCGCGCGCGGTCAAGAAGAGCGCCACTGCACCGAGCAGTGCCAGCGCCGGGAGTCCTCGGATCAGGAGGCGTAACCGCGGGGATGTGAGCGTAGCCACGACACCGCAGTCTGCACGATTTCGCCGAGGTCTTCAAAGGCGGGTTTCCACGCCAGCTCCCGGCGCGCCTTGGAAGGGTCGGCGACCAGGACCGCGGGGTCGCCGGGCCGCCGCGCGCCGATGGAGTGAGGAACCGGGCTTCCACAGGCCTGCTCCACCGCAGCGAGCACTTGGCGGACCGATTGGCCGATCCCAGTGCCGAGATTCCAAACTCCGGAGTCACCGCCTTGGCACAGCCGCTCCAGCGCGCTGAGATGGGCCGCAGCGAGATCGAGCACGTGCACGTAATCGCGTACGCAGGTGCCATCCGGAGTCGGCCAATCCGCGCCGAAGATCTGCAGCGGCGGGCCTTGGCCCAACGCGGCCGCGATCGCG
>JAQBVK010000112.1 GCA_027623585.1 Planctomycetota bacterium | reverse complement strand
CCGCCGGTACAGAGGCCGGGGGATTTTCACCGTGACGCGGGGTTCCTTAAGCATGTCTGCCTTGGAGAGGCTCCCATGATACTCCAATTGGGGTGTCCTGGCAGCCCTTGGAGGCTCCATTTAGGTTTGAAGCGGCCCTTCATCGGATTCAGACGGCCTCTGGCTTGAGCCTGGCGTAGAATCTGGCTCCGATGCGAGTGTCCCGCCCGATCCTGATTGCCCTTTCTTTCTTGGCCCTGTCCTGCGGCACGGGAGCGGAACTTCCTAGCTTCTCGACCGCTGCCGAGGCCGCTGAGGCGGGCGCCGCTGCCCTGGCCTCCGGAAAGAGCGAGGCCGCCGCGGCCGCCTTCGAGGCCGCTGCGGGCTTGACCACGGACGCGAAGGCGAAGGCCAGCGCCATCCAAGGCCTCTTCCAGGCCCAACTCGAGGCCGGGAAAGATGCCGAGGCGATCGCTGCACTCGGGCGCATGGTCGCCGAATGCCGCGAGTTGATCACGCCGCTCAGCTTGAACGAGCTCGCGACGTTGGCGCTGAATCGGAAGAACGTCACGGTTGCCGACGCGGTGGTCAACAAGGCTCTGGAGCTGTTTCCTGCCCAGAAAGACAGCTTCGCCAAGGCGGTTGCTGCCGTCGATCTGCTCAAAACGCAGGGCGCCGGAGCAGACCTCTCCTCCCTCGGCTACACCGGCGACTGAGCAGTTCGACCGCTCGCGCTACTGCAGCACGAGCGGTCCCGAGTCGTACTCCGCCGGCACCTTGACGCCGAGCAGCGAGAGCACCGTCGGCGCCAGATGCACGGCGTCGAAGTGATCCCAGCCTGCGGGCAAAGTGGCCTTGCGGTTCGAGAAGAAGACCCCCTGCACGACGGACATGTCCACCCCGCAGTGGTCGCCGGACCAAGGCGAGGTGTTGTCGGTGATGGTCGGGCCCGGCATCGCGAGGGTTTCTCCATTCACGTCGCGGTCTTCGAGTCCGATGCCGCCGGTGGTGCTCGACCATGCCGCGCGGTAGCCCGGCATGAAGTCAATCGTGAGTTCCGCCGCGCCGGCGTAGGCCGGCAGCTCGATCGCGCCCGCCGGTACGGCTTGCGCGTCGACCCAGCCGCCGCGATAGATCTCCTCCTTGCGGTAGACCTTCGCCACGACCTTGTCACCGGACACCGGGTCGCGTAACTCGTAGAGCCGCGCGGTGATGCGGTCGAGCAGCGCGTCCTCCTCCTCGGCGCTCACCACGCCGTAAGGTTCGCGGCCACGGAGGTTCAGGTAGATCTTGCCGATCGCAGCCGAGTAGGCCTGGCTGCTCTCCCAATTCACCCATCCCAAGGAGCCCGAGTCGATCTTCGACTTGGTCAACGGATCATCGATGCGGTTGCGGTTGGTGAGCGCGCAGAAACCTTCGTCCACCAACCAGTTGTTGAGGTTCACTTGCCAACGGAAGGAATCGAAGCCGTGGTCCGAGACGACCAGCAGCACGTCGTCCGGCTTCATCCACTCATCGAGCAGCCGGCCGACCACCACGTCCATCTGCTGGTACACGGCTTTGGGAGCATCGCGCAGCTTCACCGGGCTGCCGAACAACATCACCTCCTCATCGGCGAGCGCCGCGTCGTACTGCGGGTGCAGCGGATCGTAGTGACGCATCAGCATGTGACAGACGCGATCCGGTTCGCCGAAGAAGTGGAACAAGGATTTCCAGCTCGGGTCCGCCATCGCGTCTTCGAGCAGGGTCGTGCGCCAGTTCAGAATGTGCTCGATGTCGGCCAGGAAGGCGCGGTCCGAGAGTTCAGCGTCCTTCACGGCGTGCGTTTGGCAGGCCCAGCCGAGCGTTTCGTAGGGCCCGTGCGCCTGCTTCAAATCCACCGCAAAGCTCGCCGGCGTCGAAATCTGCGAGCCCGGCCACGGCCGTTCCGGGTCGATCTGCAACGGATTCGCGTAGATCTCGAGCGCGCCGTCGATCTCTTCCACCCACAGTCGCACGTTCGCGTAGGTGGCGAAGCGCGCGCTCCACGGGAACTCGACCTGGAAGTGCTGGCTCCATGAGCCCATCTTCACGTTCTGCTCCACGCCGTCGAGAGTGATGAGCGCTTCTGCGGCGCCGGGGTTCCACTCGACGCGCAGCGGCGCCCAAGTCGAGAGTTGCGAGGATCCGGCGCCGAGCCGCGCCGCGAGCTCCGCCTTCTCCTTCTGCAGTTCTGGCGTGGAGCCGGTCTGCAACTTGGACTGCACCGCCTCGCTGCGCGCGCGCAACTCCTGCTTCAGCACTTCGTTGGCAGGGCCAGCGATTTTCGATTCCCAGATTCCAGGCGCGCTCTCGATCAAGCGGAAGACACGGACGGTGCCCGCCTTTCCTCCACTGCGCGCGTCCGCCGACGGCGCGTCCTCCGCCGACCACGCCGGCGCCGAACGGTATTCCCCGTGCAGACGCTCGCGCTTCTCCAAGGTCGTCCAGATCTGGGAAGAATTCAAACCGCCGGTCGCGTCCGGCGCGCCGAGGCCGGCGAGCAACTTGCCGTGCGCGAGTTCCTGCGGCGGATAGGACACCACCGTGCCCTGGCCACGGAAGGCGATGCCTGCATCGTCCAATTCCTCCCAGAAGTCGCGCGCCATGTTGCCCTTCAGATAGGTCGTGAAGACTTTGCCTTCCGGATAAGCGCTCAGCCAGCCGAAGCCGTACCAAGCAGCGCCGCCCGCGACGGCGAGACCGAGCAAGGCACCCGGAATGCCACGGGAGCGCTTGCGCGTCAGGAACCAGAGCAGCGCCCCGGCCAGCGCCCCGCCGCCGATCAGCATCCAGACCTGGGCGGCATCGGCAAAGGGCAACCCGGCCTCGGCGGCGCTGATGCGGTCGGTCGCGGTGAAGCCGAAGGTTGCGCCGACGCCGCTTCGGTCTCGTGTCACCCCGATGAAGTCGAAGATCCCGGTCTTGCCTGGGTTCTGTCCCGTGTTCAGGGTTGCCCAAGAGACCGGCGATTGCGCCGGGTTCGCGGGCATCAGGGCCGCAAAGGTGCCTTGATCGCGTAGCCGCGCGAAGTTCGGCAGCTCCCCGGAGTCCATCCATGCGGCCGCCATGCGCGCGTCCACACCGTCGAGACCGAGCACGATGACCCGGCCAGCCGGCTCCTGGGGGTCGTCAGCGGTCCTCGGCGCAACCCGCGCGGGGACGGGGGCTAGCAGGAAGAGGGCGGGAAGGAGCAGGGCGGCGAAGGAACGCATCGTGAACAGGGCCCGAGGGCGGGCAGAACCTAAGATTATCGGTTCAGGATGGAGACCCCCGCAAGGCAAAAGATGGGTGTGGGCAGCGTGCCCGCGCTGCTGCTGCTGCTCGTGGGCTTGGCACTGGCCGTGGCCGCCTGGATCTTCTTCCCAGGAGAGGGTGCAGACCCCGGGTCCGCTCCACCGGCTCAGCCAGGCGAAGGATCGGGCGCGAAGATCGAGCCAGGCTCTTTGAGCGATCCAGGAGCCATCAGCGAGCGCGAAGCTCCGTGGGAGCCCGCGGGCGTGTTGCCGCCGGACTCGCCCTATCGCAGCGGCGTGCGCCCAACCGCAGCCCTGGTGCGCGGGCGCGTCACCTTGCGCGCCATCGAGGCCTGGCCCCATCGCGTGGAGGTGTGGTTGGAGCGGCAATCGGACGGCTCGGAGTTCGCGCGCGTTCAACCCACACGTGAATCCCCCGCCTTCCGCTTCGAGCAAGTTCCTTTCGGCGCCTATCGCCTGCGGCTCGAAGCCGACGGCGTCACGCCGATCACGATGCTGATCAGCGCGAGCGTCAGCAGCCCGGATCAATTCCAAGATTTGCCGATGCGACCCGCAGCGGGCGTGAACGGAGTCGTGCGCACTGCAGGCGGCGATCTTGCGCCCGGCGTGCCGGTCACGGTCGAGCCCATTCCGCGGACTCCGCGCGACCTCGTCACGCCGATCACGACCTGGACGATCGCGGACGGCAGTTTCCTGGTGCAAGGGCTCACCGAGGGCGAATACGCGGTGTATCCAGGACCGGCGCGCTCGCCGGTCGGCGAACGCGTGGTGATCCGCGTCGGTTCCGATGGAGCCCTCGCATGGGCCGCGCTGTTGCTGCCTCCCCTTGGCTCCGCGCGCGTCGTCGTGGAGGATCCGCAGAAGCTCGGCTTCACCGGCGTGCAGGTGAAGGCGCAGCGCATGCGACTCGCCGCGGGACAACTCCCTTATGAAGAGACGCGGCCGCTCGGCGATGATGGCGCCGTGCGCTTCAACACCCTGCCGCCCGGCGAGTACGCGTTTACGGCCTGGGGCGAAGGTTTTCCGCAGACGCTGCGCGAGGCGCGCGTGACCGCCGAGTTGGAGCCGGAGGTCCGCATCCCGCTCCGACCGGATCCGCGCGGCCTCCCGCCGCGATGAGCCGCGCGCTTCATCGCTTGCCTGCTTGGCAGGAGGCGCTGCGCTTGGCTTGGCCGGCGACGCTTTCGTTGCTGCTGCATGCGGCCTATCGCGTGACCGACCAGTATTGGATCCAAGACCTCGGCGCCGACGCGCAAGCGGCGCTCGGCGTCACCTCATTCCTTCACATTTTCAACTTCGGCTTCATCACGCTGCTCTCAACCGGCACGCTGGCGCGCATGGCGTACGGGACCGGCTCCGGCCGCCGCGAAGAAGTTCGCGCAGCGTGGCACGCGAGTTGGGCCTTCGGCATTCCATGGTTCATCGTGTTCGGTTTCGCCGGTTGGCTGGCCACGCCGATGCTGGTGCGCGCCTGCGGAGCGAGCGGTGAAGTCGAGCGGCTCGCAATTGCCTACATCGGCGTGATCTATCTGGTGCAGCCTGGCATCGGCATGAAGCCGGTGGTGGACTCTGCCTACTTCGGCCTCGGCAACACCTTGATGCCGATGCTGCTCGCCGCGCTCTCGGTGGGCATCAACTTCACGCTCACTCCGGCGCTGATGTTCGGTTGGGGGCCCTTTCCGGAGTTGGGAGTCGCCGGCGCAGCGTGGGCCACCGGCATTTCGCGCGGCGTCAGCGCCGGACTCGGCATGCTCGGTCTCGCGCTCTGGTACCGCCTGCCGATGGAGCGGCGCCGCATCGACTGGGGCGTAGTGCGACGCATGCTCGCGATCGGCGCGCCGATGGCGCTCTCCGCCGCAGGCTACGCGGTCGTATTCATCGCGGTGCTGAAGACCAGCGTTGAAGCGCTCGGTCGCGACGTGCAGGCCGGACTCGGCGTCGGCTTCAATGGCATCGAAGCCCTGTCCTACTGCGGCTTGATGGGGCCCGCGATCGCGGCGGCCTCGATCGTCGGACGCCGCCTCGGCGCGGGTGATCCCGCAGGCGCGCGCGAGGGCATGCGCGCCTGTTTGGGCATGAGCTTGGCCATTTCCGGCATCGCAACCACGCTGTTCTTCGTGGCTCCGCGATGGCTCGCCAGCGCCTTCGCGCACGAACCCGCCGTGCTCGATGAAGCGGCGCTCTATCTGCGCGTCGTCGCTTGGACTCAGATGATCACCGCGGCCGACGCGGTGCTGCAGCAAACCATGGCGGGCGCCGGCCGCACCTTCCGCATGTCGCTCCTGAACCTCGGCTGCTTCGCTCTGCGCATCCCGATGGCGAGCATCTTCGCGTTCACGCTGGCCTGGGGAGCCTCGGGGGTGTGGTGGTCCCTGAACGTCTCCAACCTCATCAAACTCGGGGCTATGATTCTGCTGATGCGGCGCCTGAACCTGTTCGCGCCTTCCCGACCGGCCCTGGCCGGAACCATTGCTCCAGACGCGTGACGACCCTTCGCGCCTTCATCGATCCTCAGGACTACCCGCTTGACCGGATCGCAATGACCCAGGAAGAGGTCATGCGCCGCAATCCGCAGCGCGGCGACTTCCTACAGGTCGAATCGATTCTCCATCTCGACGTGCCGGGGAACCTGATCGTCGGCCACCGACGAGTGCGCGCAGACGAGTTCTGGACCCACGGTCATCTGCCCGGGCGGCCGCTGCTCCCCGGCGTGATGATGTGCGAAACCATGGCTCAAGTGGCGAGCATCCACGCGCACATGGAGCTCGGTCTCGCCGAGGACGTATTCATGGGCTTCGGCGCGCTCGATCGGGTGCGCTTCCGCGCCGCGATCTCGCCGCCGATCGATCTCTGGGTCGTCGGCCGCATCTTGAAAGCCTCGCGCACGCGCCCTTACTTCTCTTGGCAAGGACAGATGCTGCGGGCCGACGCCTCGATCGTCGCCGAAGCGCAGATCGTCGGCGTCGGGATGTAGCTAGCTGGCCGGCGCGTCGTCGGGCTCCGGCGGCAAGATCGCCATCACGTCGAGTTCGACGCAACTGCACGGCGCGCCGAGCAACTCGGACAAGGAGGGACGGGTGCGGCCGCCATCTCCGCTGACGGCTTCCTTGATGTAGGTGCCGTGCGCGGAACGAATCAGCAGCAACCAGTCATCGCCGTCGCGCTCCCATTCGAGCAATTGGATCCAGCGCTCGCGGTCGAGCAAGCTGCGACGGTGCGCGACGCGGCTCGGCGTAGTCTGGATGATCGTGATCATGCCGCGCGCCTGCGCCTCATCGAGGCGCCGCGTCCATTCATCGGCGTTCGGAGTCTCCTCCGCCGAAAAACGCACCCGCGCGCGATATTCCTTCGCGCAGCGCGTCTCCTTGAGCTCGGCCACGCGACGGCGGCCGCAGAGCTGCAGATCGCTGACCGCGATGCGGCCCTCCCAGCGGCGATTGATCTCCTGCTCGAGTTCGGCGAGATCGGCCTCGGGACGGCGGGCCTTCAAGATCTCGAACACGAAGGGCCGCCCGGTGCCGAGCATGCGCACGTCGAGGTCCTCGCGCCCGGCGCCGTGGAACTTGTTGCGGCGCGCTTTGAAGCGCGGCATCGCGACGCGCGCGATCAGTTCCTGGACGGAATCGCGCGTGAGCTTGCCGAAGCCCTCGCAGCGCTCGCAGCCCCTTCCTTTGCACTCGGGGCAGAAGAACACCGTCTGCGGCAGGTCACGGACCAGCTTCTGGTAGCGACCCTCGAACAGAACGCGAACGCCCGGTGCTTGGCCGGGTTGAGAATCCGCGAACTGCGCCTGCGCGTCCGCTACGGGCTGGGGGTCGGTCTCGGGCAAGGCTAGGATGCGCGCGTGTGGCCTGAACTGTTCACCATCCCTTTCCTGGACGTGCCGTTGCGGTCCTTCGGGCTGCTGGTCGGCATCGGTTTCCTGGTGGCGGTCTGGTTCGGCGCGAGGCTCGCCTCCCGATACGGCGCGGACCCCGTGAAGGATCCGGAGCGCTGGTCGGGCGACGTTGCGTTCTGGATCTTGATCGGGGTACTCGGCGGCGGGCGACTCGCGTTCGTGCTGCTGAATTGGGATCAGTACGCGGATCACCCGCTCGACGCGCTCAAGGTCTGGGAAGGCGGTCTCGTGATGTACGGAGGGCTCATTCTAGCCCTCGTGCTCGGCGGCTGGAAGGCGAAGAAACTCGGCATGCCGCTGTGGCAGAGCGCCGATTTCGGCCTCACGGCGGGCTTTCTGGGTCAGGCGATCGGACGTGTCGGATGCCTATTGGTCGGCGACGACTTCGGCAAACCGACCGACGTGCCCTGG
>JAQBVK010000111.1 GCA_027623585.1 Planctomycetota bacterium | reverse complement strand
GTTGCTGGGCGCGCTGGGGGTCGAGATCGAAGGGCGGGTGGAAGCGGTGACGGTGGAAGAGCAGCTTCAGGAACAGGGAGAGGATCGGGCTCCGGCCGCGTCGCCGCGTAGCCCCGGCACTGGAGCCGAGGCCTGGCGCTTACGCAGCGCGGAGCGCGGACCGACCGAGGCTCCGTACGAGATCGTGCGCCGCATGCGCGCATCGATTTGCGTGCTCGGACCCTTGCTCGCGCGCCGCGGCCGCGCACGCGTGCCGTTGCCGGGCGGCTGCGTGTTCGGGCCACGGCCGGTGGATTTGCACGTGCGCGCCATGGAGGCGCTCGGAGCGCGCATCGCGCTGCACGGCGGGGTCCTCGAGGCTGAAGCGCCGCCGGATGGATTGCGCGGCGCTTGCGTCGAGTTGCGGTCGCCGTCCGGAAGCACCGTGCTCGGAACCGCCAACTTGATGATGGCCGCAACGCTCGCTCGCGGAGAGACGCGCATCCTGTGCGCTGCACGCGAGCCGGAGATCATCGCTCTCGCCGAGTGGCTGCGAGCTTGCGGCGCGAACATCGAAGGCGAAGGAACGGACGAAATCCGCATCGAAGGCGTGCGCGTTCTGCATGCGCGGCCGATGCGCGTGCCGCCCGACCGCATCGAAACCGGCACCTTGTTGATCGGCGCGGCGATCACGCGGGGCTGCGTGCGGATCAACGGCGCGCGCCCGCGAGATTTGAGCGCGTTGTGCGAACGTCTCGAGGCAAGCGGAGTGCGCGTGCGCAGCGCGTCCGACTGGATCGAAGCCGATGCGCGCGGAGTCGAGGCGCGCGCGACCGACGTCCGCACGGCGCCGCATCCGGGCTTTCCCACGGATCTCCAGGCGCAGTGGACCGCGTACGCCTGCACCTTGCCCGGCGTCACGCGCGTGCGCGACGAGATCTATCCCGAGCGCTTCATGCACGTGCCGGAGTTGATGCGCCTCGGCGCGCGGATCGAGCGGGCGGGTGACACCGCGGTCGTGGCGGGGGGCGGCGAGTTGGCGGCGGCGCCGGTGGTTGCCAGCGATCTGCGCGCTTCCGCGGCCTTGGTGCTCGCCGGTTTGGTGGCGCGTGGTCGCACCGTGGTGCGTCGCGTCTATCACTTG
Organism: Planctomycetota bacterium; assembly: GCA_027623585.1. Taxonomy (GTDB): domain Bacteria; phylum Planctomycetota; class UBA1135; order UBA1135; family UBA1135; genus JAQBVK01. The sequence continues at coordinate 6,580 of JAQBVK010000111.1, read as the reverse complement.
GATCGTGGCTACGAAGCCTTGGAAAGCAAGCTTGCGGCCCTCGGCGCGCGGGTGGCGCGCGCGCCGGACGACCAACGTCCCTAACCGTTGCTTCGCGCGAGGGACGCGGCGATGCCCGGTTACAATGCGTCCCCGAATCAGGAACCGCCGATGCTCGAGCAGCTCCAGAAGTCCTTCCAGAAAATCGCCGACCGCTTCAAGAGCGGGCGGATGACCGAGGCCGACGTCCAAGAAGGGATGCGCGAGGTGCGGCGCGCGCTGCTCGAAGCGGACGTCAACATTCAAGTCGCGAAGGAGTTCACGCAGAAGGTCGGCGAGCGCCTGCTCTCGGCGGATCGGCTGAAGACGGTCACCGGCGCGCAGCAAGTGATCGCCGCGTTCCACGCCGAACTCGTCACCTTGATGCGTTCGGACGAGCCGGCGCTGCCGAAAAATCCCGGCCACCCGATGGTCCTGCTGCTCGCGGGCCTGCAAGGTGCGGGCAAGACCACGACCGCGGCCAAACTCGGTTTGTGGATGCGCAAGCGTCAGAACCGCAAGGTGTTGCTTGCGGCTTGCGATCTGCAACGACCGGGCGCGGTGGAGCAACTGCGGCAACTCGGCAAGCAACTCGACCTCGCCGTGCACGCCGAAGACGCCGGACCGGGCGTGGATCCGGTGGGGGTCGCGCGACGCGCGCTCCAGCGCGCCAAGGACGAACACTTCGACGCCTTGGTCGTGGACTCGGCCGGCCGGCTCCACGTGGATGCCGAATTGATGGACGAAATCGACGCGGTGGCGCGCGAAACGCGACCCGATGCGACCTACCTCGTACTCGATGCCATGACCGGCCAAGATGCGGTCGAGTCGGCGCGGGCCTTTGGGGAGCGCCTCGCTCTGCACGGTCTGATCCTGACCAAGATGGATGGCGATGCGCGCGGCGGCGCGGCCCTCTCCGCCCGGCAAGTCACCGGGAAGCCGATCTGCTTCCTCGGCACTGGCGAGAAGTCCTCCGACCTCGAGGAATTCGACGCGGATCGGGTCGCCAGCCGCATCCTCGACCTCGGGGACGTGGTTGGCCTGGTCGAGACGGCCCAAGAGGCCCTCGAAGAGCAGACCGCCGTGGTGGACTACCAGCGGCTGATGTCGGGCAAACTGACCATGCAGGACCTGCTGGATCAGTTCAAAACCCTCCAGAAGATGGGCTCCATCCGGAAAGTGATGGGAATGATGCCCGGGATGGGTAAAATGTCCGGCCTTTTAGAGCAGGTGGACGACGGCCAAATCCGCCGGATGGAGGCGATCATCCTCTCCATGACTGCGGCGGAACGGCTTCATCCGGAGATCCTCGATGGCAATCGCCGCAAGCGCATCGCGCGCGGGGCGGGCAGCGAGGTCGCGGACGTCAACCGGCTCTACAAGTCGTTCCAGGAAATGCAGAAGCAGATGAAATCGATGAGCGGACTCATGAGTGGAGGACGTTCAAAGAAGCGCATGCTCAAGGATCTTGAGAAACGCGGTCGTCTGCCCGGCCTTCCTGGTTTCCCCACGGCCTAAAGCGAAACTTCGCACGCGCCCACATCATTCGCCTCCATGGCAGTCGCCCTCCGTCTTAAGCGCCTTGGCCGCCGCAATCGGCCGTTCTACCGCATTTGCGTCTTCAACGAGCGTGACCGCCGAGACGGTGCGCCGATCGAAGAGATCGGCCACTACGACCCGGTCGATCCCGCGCCCGGCAAGAAGTTCGATCTCAACGAAGATCGCGCACGCTACTGGATCTCCGTCGGCGCTCAGCCGTCTGAGACCGTTGCATCCCTGCTGGCTGAGCGCGGCATCGAGGTGCCGTACCTGAAGCCCCGTTCCGCTCGGCGACGCGCGAAAGCGGCCGCCCGGGCCACCGCCCAATAGGCGGCGCGCATGGCCAAAGCACGAGCCTCCGCGGAGGATCTCGGCGCATTTCTGCACCGAGTCGAGGGTAAGGCATTTCTGGTCTCACCCCTTACCGAAGGCACGACTGCGCTCGAGCGCTTGATGGCGTTCGTCCTGCAGGGCGAGCACGGCTCCTTCGCCGTCGCGGAGCGCAGCGTCAAGACCCTGCGCACCGATTTCGCGCATTGGAATGAAGTGCGCGTGGCGCGCCAATTCGAAGTCCAGGACTCACTCGCTGAAGCGCGCATCGGGGAAGCCACGGCGCGAGCTTCGCTGGCGCAGGAATTCCTCCGGCGCGTGTTCGGTCTCCAGAACCACCTCGAACTGGACTGGCTCTACGACGCCAGCACGGAGCGGCGCGGCAAGCTGCTGGTCGCCGTCGGCATGGCGCCGGATCATTGTTCCTTCGCTCTCGACATCGACGCCCTGGATCCGACCGAACCCGATGGCGACAAAGTGCCTTTGACGCCTGCGATCAAGCGCCTGCTTGGACGCATGGGGCTTGTGGCCGCGAATCCGAAGGAAGCCGCGGTCCGCGAACTCGTGGATCCTTTGATGGGGGAGAAAGTGCGCTATCAAACGTATCTCACTCTCTGCTCGATCGCCGCCTTGCTGCCGGTTTCAAAGCCGACCAAGTGCAAGCGCACCGATGCGCTGATCGCGATCTACAAAGGCCGCTCGACGCTCGGTGCGGAAGGATTGAATAAATACCTCGAGGAAGCAGGATATTCGCATCCCTTGGCGAATCCTGCGCCCGCGAAGGGTGCGGCGGGCAAGCGAGCCTCGCACAAGAGCGCGAAGGCTACGAAGTAGCGCCGCGTGATTGCTCCACTCGTTCTGGCCAGCTCGTCGCCGCGGCGGCGAGCGGCGCTCGAAGAAGTCGGCGTCCCCTTCGAGGTGTTGCCGGCGGAACACGACGGGCCGGCGCTGGGGGAGGATCCCGCGACTCGAGTCCTGAGCCACGCCCGTTTCAAAGCGCGTGAAGTTGCGGCGCAACGACCAGACGCCTTCGTGCTCGCCGGGGACACCTTGGTCGTCCGCGACGCAGCCTTCCTTCCCAAACCGCTCAACCGCGCTGATGCCGAGCGCATGTTGCACTCCCTCTCCGGCAGGGCGCACGAGGTCTGGACCGGCACTCTGCTGCTTGCTCCAGACGGTCGAGAATACGCTCGAGGCGAGCGCGCCCGGGTTCGTTTCGACGCGCTGCCGGAAATCGAACTGCAGGCCTATCTCGACGGGTCGGAGTGGAAGGACAAGGCTGGCGCCTATGGCATTCAGGGCTGGGCCGGGCGCTGGGCCCGCCTCGAGTCGGGGCGCATGGGCACAGTCATCGGATTCGATCCAGAGTTGATTCGCCTGCTTCTGGCGGAGGCCGCAGCGGCGCGATAGAATGCTCGGCCCGATTCCGGCGACTGCGCCGGCAAGAGTCATGAAGGAAGGCATCCACCCGAACTACGTCGACTGCCACGTCAAGTGTGGCTGCGGCTCGGAGTTCACCTCACGCGCCACGATCAAGCAGATCCACGTTGAGATCTGCTCGGTCTGCCATCCGTTCTACACCGGTTCGCAAAAGCTGATCGACACCGCCGGGCGCGTGGATCGCTTCCAGAAGCGCTACGCGCGCAAGCCTTAGGCTGCGGCGCCAGGAGCGCTGCAGCCCATGGATCTCCAAGACCTGCTGCGGCGAAGGGTCGAGGCATTCGAAGAGCGCAAACGCGTCATCGAAGCGGAGGTGGAACAACCGGGCCGCGCCGGCAAATCCGGCTATGGGGAGTTATTGCGCGAGCTCGGCGCGATCGGCAAGGTGCTCGATCCGTGGGCGCGCTGGGTCAAGGTGCGCGCCAGTCTGGCGGAAGCGCGCGAACTCGTCGACGGAACCGACGCCGAGATGGCGGGCCTCGCTGAGGAGGAAATTCCCGGCTTGGAGCGGGAGGACGCGGCCCTCGAAGCCGGACTGCTCGACCGCTTGCTGGAAGAAGATCCGGATGCAAACCGTCCGGCCATCGTGGAGATTCGCGCTGGCACCGGCGGCGAAGAAGCCGCGCTTTTTGCCGCCGACCTCGCGCGCATTTATCAACGCTACGCCGCCCTGCAAGGCTGGAAGGTGGAAGTGATGGACTCGAACCCGTCCGAGATGGGCGGCTTGCGCGAGATGGTGTTCAAGCTGAGCGGAGATGATGTGTTTCGCTTCATGCGTTGGGAGTCCGGCGGGCATCGCGTGCAGCGCGTGCCTGCCACCGAGACCCAAGGCCGCATCCACACTTCTGCGGCCACCGTCGCCGTGATGCCCGAGGCCGAGGCCGTGGACATCGAATTGAAGCCGGAAGATCTGGAGATCACGGCCATGCGGGCGGGCGGTCCCGGCGGCCAGAGCGTCAACAAGACCGAGTCGGCGGTGCGTGTGGTGCACATTCCGACCGGCTTGATGGTGAAGTGCCAGGAGGACAAGTCCCAACTCCGTAACCGAGAGCGCGCGCTGCAACTGCTGCGCTCGCGCCTCTACGAGCGTGAACGGCAGAAACGCGAAGATGCGCGTCGGGACTTGAGACGCACTCAGGTAGGTTCCGGAGACCGCAGCGAGCGGATTCGCACCTACAACTGGCCGCAAAATCGCGTCTCCGACCACCGCATCAACCAGAACTTCAGCCTCGAGAAAGTCCTCGAAGGCAATCTGGACGATTTGTTCGCGGCCTTGCTGGCCGCGGACCGGGAGGCCAAACTGGCTTCTCTCTGATCCGGAGTCCGACCCCGGGCGCCATTCATCCCGCATTCCAGCTCATGGAAAATAAGCAACAGGACGTGCTGTCGTTGGGCAGCGATTTCAAGGTCGTCACTCCTCCGACGCCCGCGCCGGTGAATCCGATGACGCCCACGCAAGCCGGCCCTACGCCGATGCGCGCGGCCACCGCGAGCGGCAGCGTGGGCCTGCTGATCGCATTGGGCGGATTGCTCGGCTCCTATCCGGAGAAGTTCGCCGTGGTGCAAGCCGCGGCGGCCGCGTTCCTCGCCTTCGAAGTGCTATGCAACGGGCTCGGGCACGTGCAACCGATCTTCGCTCCGCACAAGCCGATCGGGGCGTTGGTGGCGATCGTCGCCGGCGGCTTGGGCATCGCGCTCGGCATGGGCGAAGGCATCTACGTCGGACCGGGCTTTGCGATCCTCGGCGGTCTCTATGCGCTGGTGATGCCGAACATGGCGAAGAAGGCGGACGCCAAATTGCCGCCCGCGCCGCCAGCTGCGCCGGCGGATCCGCAGTTCTCGAAACTGCTGCTCGGCAACTTGTTGGTTGCGGCCGGCACGATGCTGCCGTGGACCGATGAGGCGCGCGGTTCAGACACCGTTCTCGGCGTCATCCTGATGGTGTGCGCGGTGCTCGGCATCGCAGCGGCGTGGATCGGCATGGGCCGGACCTGGGCGATGCCCGCCGTCTCGGGGGGCCTGATGGGCATGTCGCTGATCTTCGTTCCGGTGGACGGGCTACTACTCGGCCTTTTCGGCATCGTGCGCCTGGTCAAGGGCAATGAAGAAGGCATGCTCGACGTCGGCGGCTGGTGGCCGGGCGCCGACGAACTGGATTTCGTTCAATACGGACTGCCGGTGTTGCTGGTGATCGGCGCCAGCATCTGGAGTCTGGCGGGCGTGGTGCAAGGCACGCTGAAGGGCGTCGAGGCGCAGAAGCAGCGCAAGAACGAAGAAGTTGCCGCGCGTAAGGCTGCGCGCGCCGAGAAGAAGTGATCCCTCGGGACGGCGCGGGGGACCGTGCCGCCTGGGTGCGCCACGCTGCGGAGACCCTCTCCGCAGCGGGTTTCGAAGACGCTCGCGCCGACGCGGAGTTGCTGTGGTGCCGCGCGAGTGGCGAAGGCCGGGCCATGCTCGCGCTGCGGCATGGCGAGGCGGCGCCCATCGCCGCACTCGCGCGGTTTCAGGCTTGGCTGGTTCGCTTCACCGCGGGGGAGCCACTGGCCTACTTGGAGGGAAGCACCGGCTTCCATGGCTTGGAGTTCCTGTGCGATGCGCGCGCGTTGATTCCGCGCGCCGACAGTGAAGCGGTGGTGGAGCTCGCGCTGAGCCTGATGCATCCGCAGCGGCCGGCGCGGATCGCAGATCTCGGCACCGGGTCCGGTTGTCTCTTGCTAACCCTTCTCCATCTGCGCGCCGCATGGCGTGGCATCGGCGTGGATCGCAGCCTTCCGGCGCTCGATTTGGCGCGCTCGAACGCGCTGCGGCTGGCGCTCGAAGTTCGCAGCAGCTTTGCGCAGGCCGACTGGCTCGATGGGGTTCCCGGCCCCTTCGAGTTGATCGTGTCGAATCCGCCCTACGTGGTGCCAGGTGAAGAACTCGGACGCGGCGTCGCGGAGCACGAACCTCACGCGGCGCTGTTCACGCCCGCGCGGGATTCCATGCACGCCTATCGCCGCATTCTTAGCGCGGCGCGAACCGCGCTGGCACCGGGCGGAATTCTGGTCTTCGAGATCGGCGCCGGGCGCGCCTCCGAATTGGCCACTCTGGCGGACGCACTGGAGTGGGAGGAGTGCGGAAGACGCCGCGATCTCAGCGGCATCGAACGCGCGCTCGCGTTTCGAACACGCGGTTCAGCGTTGCCTTAGGGCAGCGCTGAATAAGTGCTTTCGTTCCGGCGCGTGGATTCGCGGCCGGGGTCAAGGAGCCGGGT
>JAQBVK010000110.1 GCA_027623585.1 Planctomycetota bacterium | reverse complement strand
GCAGGGCTATGTGTTTGTCAATGTCGACATCCGTGGGACCGGTGATTCAGAGGGCTTCAGTGAGTCCGTTAGCAGTGCGAAGGAGGTACAGGACGGGGTGGCAGTGATTCGCTGGTGCGCAGCGCAAAGCTGGTGTGACGGCAATGTAGGTATGATCGGCATCAGCTATACCGCTGGCGTTTGCTTTGACGCTGCCCGACAGGCACCATCCGAATTAAAGGCGGTGGTGCTTTGCCAGATGTGCTCAGACTGGTACACGGGCATGGCCTGCCCGGGCGGGAGCTTGCGCCTCTTTGCGATGGAAAATTATGCACCCCTTATGGCCGCCTACAACTACGCGCCACCCAACTTGGAGCTGGTGGGCGAGCAGTGGCATGCCATCTGGCGGGAGCGCCTCGACCACTCCACGCCATGGAGTCTGTCTTATGTAGACCACATGCTGGACGGCCCATTCTGGCAGTCCAGGTTACTCAGGGATAAGCACGACAGCGTGACGGCAGCCACGTTCCTAATTGGGGGCTGGTCAGACTGGTATGGCGACGACCTGCTGCACACCTTTGCTCGCCTGAGTTGCCCTAAGCGAGTGATCGTGGGCCCTTGGACACACAACTACCCTGAGAACGCCTGGCCCTTACCGCGCATGAGCGACCGCTATGAGTGTCTGCGCTGGTTCGACAAATACCTCAAGGGCCGAGACACCGACCCTGCCCTGCCGGTAGACCGTGAACCTCCGGTTACGGTGTTCGTACGGGATTACACACCGCCAGCTCCGCTGCGCCGGCAGGACCCAGGTTACTTCCGCAACGAGGCGGCCTGGCCGCCAAAGGCCAGCGTGGAGTCCTTTCTGTTGGGTCCGGACTGCGCGCTAGAGTTGTCCGCCGCCACGGAAACCGCGCGGCCCGGCGCGGACTGCGGGCTGGTAAACCTGCGCTGCGCAAATGGCACATGCGGCGGAGCGTGGGAGGGTGTGGTTCAGGCGCTGGCAGGGTGCGGTGAGTGTTGTGGTTTGCAAATGCGGCCCTATAAATATTGGGCAATTTCTGCTTGTTGGGCCGGTCAATCCTGTCAAAAATTGAGGAAATGTAGTCTCTGACTCCAAGGCAATGGTTGGGTGGAGGCTAGCGCTTATTAGAACTTGACCAGTTCGGGGTCAGCGCTTACCATTTGCAGGCACATGGGTGCTTGAATTTCCTATCCGTCAGACGCGCTTGCCGCTCGTCTACGATTTGATATACTCGCGCCGCGATGCACAATAGCGACGGACGATGGCCCACTCGCGCGCATGGCCCGACTGCAAGCGATCAAAACCCCGGAGACCGCATGAAAACCGCCGGCCAGAAGCCCTATCTGAAGGTCAATTATTCCTACCTCTCGCGCCAGTTCGCAGAGATCGATCCGATCCTCGAGGGGATCCGCGAGCTCGTGAAGTCCGGCGACTTTACGCTCGGAAAGCCGGTCGTCGAGTTCGAGCAGAAGTTCGCGTCCCTGCTTGGCGCGCGGCACGCAGTCGGAGTCGGCTCGGGCACCGACGCGCTATTTCTGACGCTCAAGGCCGTCGGCGTCGGCCCCGGAGACGAAGTCGTCACGGCTGCCAACACCTTCGTCGCCACCGCGGGCGCCATCGAAACTGCGGGCGCCAAGATCGTCTTCGTCGATTGCGACGAGAAGTCTGTGATCGACGTCGAGAAGATCGAGGCCGCAATCACGAGGAAGACCAAGGCGATCCTGCCCGTGCATTGGGCCGGCCAGCCGGCCGACATGACCAAGATCCTCGCGATTGCCAAGAAGCACAAGCTGACCGTCGTCGAGGACGCCTGCCAGGCCATCGACGCCGCGATCGACGGCAAGCGCTGCGGCACGTTCGGGATTGGCGGCTGCTTCTCTTTGCACCCACTCAAGAACCTCAACGTCTGGGGTGACGGCGGCGTGATCATCACCGACGACGAGACGCTGCGCGACCGGCTGCGCCTGCTGCGCAACCATGGGATGTCCGACCGCGACAGCTACGCGTTCTTCGCCTACAACAGCCGACTCGACTCGCTGCAAGCCGTCGTCGGAAACCACCTGATCAAAGACACGAAGTGGATCACTGACTCGCGCATCAAGAACGCCGAGCGGCTCGACGCCGCGCTCGGACGGCTCAAGGGCAAGGTCGTGCTCTCGCCGCGATCCAAGAACGAGCGGCATGTCTACCACCTCTACCAGTTCTTCGCCGAAGACCGCGACGCGCTGCTCGCCTACCTGCGCGAGCGAGGCGTCGGCGCGAAGGTCCACTATCCCGTGCCGCTGCATCTGCAGCCCGCGGCAAAGCCACTCGGCTACAAGAAGGGCGACTTCCCGGTCGCCGAGGCGCAGGCCGCGCGCATCTTGACTTTGCCGGTGCACCAGCACTTGACAGATGAGGAGCTCGAGCACATAATCCGCTGTGTGGAGGACTTCTATTCCTAAGCTGGCGCAGAAGGTCCCGTACATCGACTTCTCTGGCCAGTACGCGGCCGAGCGGGAGCGCATCCTCGCTGCCGTCGACCGCGTCTTCTCGAGCGGCGCCTACATCCTCGGCGCCGAGGTCGAGGCCTTCGAGACGCGCATGGCCGCGCTCTGCAAGACCAAGGCTGCGGTCGCCGTCGCCAACGGTACCGACGCGCTCGTGATGTGCCTCAGGGCGCTCGGGATCGGCCCCGGCGACGAGGTGCTGACCGCGCCGAACTCTTATGTCGCTTCGGCCTCCTGCGCGGGCCTCATCGGCGCGACCCCGGCATTCTGCGAGATCGGCGCCGACCAGCTGATGGACCCGGCGGCGCTGTCCAGAGCGATCACCCCGCGCACGAAGGCGATCATGCCGGTGCACCTGACCGGGCGCGTCTGCGACATGGAGAAGATCCTCAAGATCGCCGCCGAGCGCGGCATTCCCGTGATCGAGGACGCGGCACAGGCAGTCGGAGCCGAGCGCGGCGGCCGCCGCGCGGGCTCCTTCGGGCGTGCCTCTTGCTTCAGCTTCCATCCACTCAAGAACTTAAACGCCGCCGGCGACGCCGGCGCGATCACGACCGACGACGAGGAGCTCGCCGAGCGGCTGAGCCTGATGCGCAACCACGGTCTCAAGTCTCGCAACGAGGTCTCATTCTGGGGCTACAACTCGCGCATGGACGCGCTGCAGGCCGCGGTGCTCAACCTGCGCCTCGACGGGCTCGACGGAGTCATCGCCAAGCGCCACGCCAACGCGGCGCGCTACCTCGCGGCGCTGCGCGGGATCGTCGACTGCCCGCCGAATGACCCCGGCGACGTGTTCCATCTCTTCGTAATCCAGGCTGACCGCCGCGACGCGCTGCAAGCCTTCCTCAAGGAGAGCGGCGTCTCGACGGCCGTGCACTACCCGATCCCGATCCATCTGCAGCCGGTCTGCGCGCCGTACGGCTACAAGAAAGGAGATTTCCCCGAGTGCGAACGCCAGTCGGCGCGTATACTCTCCTTGCCGATCCACCAGTACCTCACCGACGAGCAGATCGACTTCGTCTGCGCCAAGATCCGCGAGTTCTACGCGCGATGAGGATTGGGCTCGACTTCTACAACACCTTGATCTGCTATGACCCGGTGTTTTCCGAGCTCGCTCGCGCGCGCGGCTGGGCGGCAGGCGCCGGGTCGAAGCGCTCAGTCAAGGAGCGGCTGATGAAGGAACACGGCAACGATCTGCGCTGGCAGGCGCTGCAGGCGGAGGCGTACGCCAGCGAGATCATTAGCGCCAAGCCGTTTCCGGGCGCCGTCGAGTTCTCGCGCCGCGCGCTCCAGGAAGGGTACGGGCTCTTTATCGTCTGCCGTAAGATCGATTCCTCGCATTTCGACCCGTCGGTGCGGCTGCGGCTCTGGGCCAAGCGCTGGATCGCCAAGCACCTGCGCGTGGCGCCCTCGCGCTGCTACTTCGAGTCAACGCGCGCCGCGAAGGTCAAGCGCGTCACCGATCTCAAGCTCGACCTCTTCATCGACGATCTCGAGGAGGTGCTCACCCATCCGCGTTCCCTATGAGCACGGCGGCTCTGCGTTTCGACCCCGCATCGCATGCGCGTCCCGGGCTGATGCGCAACTGGCGCGAGCTTGCGCGATGGCGCCCCAGCCTCGCCGCCCACTCTGCCAATGCGCTGCGCGCAGTGCTCAGACTCGGATCCTTGCCGGTCTCGGCGGTCTTGGTCGCGCGCTCGGGTAACAACCGCATCTTCAAGCTGCGGCTCGCCGAATCGGAGTTCCGCGCGCTCGAGCTGATGAGCGAAACGGACCCGCGCCGCACGCCGATGCCTCTCTATCTCGATCCAACGGGCCGCTTCATGATGCCTTCGTTTCTCGAAGGCGCGCGACCCGAGCGGCGCCATGTGATGCAGTCCGCGGCGTTCATCTCCGCGCTCGCGTCGCTCAAGAAGCCCAAGGACTACCCCGAGGCGGCCGATTCGCGCCGGCGGCTAGCGGATTATCCGGTCTATCTCGAGCGGCGCTTCAAGCGCACGCGCGAAGGCGCCGCCGAGCTTGGGCACGCGAGCGCTTTGGCCTTTCTCGACGTGCGGCTCAAGCCCTGTGCCGACCGGCTCACGGCCGATTTCGATCGGTCCGCGCGCGCCAAGGACCTTCGGCTCGAGGAGTCGCTGCAGGATTGCGAGCGTATCCTGAGCCCATCGGATTTCGGGTTCAACAACGCCCTGGCCGGTCATCGCAGCCGGCTGTCCTTCGTCGATTTCGAGTATTTCGGCCAAGACTACCCGGCCAAGCTCGCTGGCGACTTCGTGCACCACGCGGCGGAGCGCGCGCTGCTTGAATTGAGGCGACTGTTCGTGCTCGAGTTGGCCAAATCGATGCCTCCCGGATTTTCGCGCCGCTTCGAGCTGGTCCAGGATCTCATCGGACTCGAGTGGATCCTAATCGTGTTCAACATGCTCGCGCCCGAGGCGCGCGCGCGGTGGCGGTTCTCGGACCCGAAGCTTGACGAGCGCGCCTTGGTCGCCCAGCGGCTCAAGCGCGCGGCCAAAATGCTCGATTCGATTGATGCAGGCAAGAGGCGCATGGTCCTGCGGGAACCGGCGCTGGCGAGGAGATAATGGAAATCGACTACGCCAAGGAAGGCAAGGAAGCCCGGCAAACGATCATCGAGATGGTGATCGCAGCGCAGCGCGGCCATGTCGGATCGGCGTTCTCGCTTATCGAGATCCTGCTCGTGCTCTACAAGGGCGGCATCCTCAAGGTGGACCCCAAGAACCCGCATTGGCCCGAGCGCGACCGCATGATCCTCTCGAAAGGCCACGGCTGCCTCGCGCTCTACCCGATCCTCTGCGATCTCGGATTTTTTCCGCGCGAGGAGCTGATGCTTTACTGCCGTCCGAAAGGGATCCTCGGCGGCCATCCCGAACATCTCAAGGTGCCCGGCGTCGAGGCTTCAACCGGGGCGCTCGGCCACGGGCTCTCGATCGGCATTGGCATGGCGCTGGCGGCCCGCATGAATGGACATAAGCACCGCGTTTTCGTGATCCTCGGCGACGGCGAGTGCGACGAGGGCTCGATCTGGGAAGGGGCGCTGCACGCGAGTAAGCACGCGCTCGACTCCTTGACCGTGCTCGTCGACTACAACAGGCAGCAGAGCTACAGCGACGTTTCCGAGGTGCTGCCGCTGGAGCCCTTCGCCGAGAAATGGCGCGCCTTCGGCTTTTCCGTCGACGAGGTCGATATGGACCATCCTGACCGCCTGCACGCTTTGCTCTTAAAGCCCGTAGCCGGCCGGCCGCGCGTCGTGATCTGCCACACGGTCAAGGGCAAGGGCGTCAGCTTCATCGAGCGCAACCTGCAGTGGCATCACAAGGCCAAGCTGACGGAGCTGGAGATCGAGAACATCTTCAACGAGCTGGAGATCTGATGCGAAAACGCTGCCTCGAAGTGGTGTACCGGCTCGCCAAGAAGAACAAGGATGTGGTCTTTGTCGGCTCCGACCTCGGAGTCGGCGCTCTCGACGAGTTAAAGAAGGAGCTGCCCGGCCAATGGCTGATGGAGGGCATCTCCGAGCAGCACATCGTCGGCATGGCCGCGGGCATGGCGATGTCGGGCAAGATCGTCTACTTCAATACGATCGCGACCTTCATGACCCGGCGCTGCTTCGAGCAGAACATCGTCGACCTAGGCATGAGCAAGGCCAAGGTGCGGCTGCTCGGCAGCGGCGGAGGGCTGGTATACGCGCCGCTAGGCCCGACGCATCTGGCCTTCGATGACATCGCGATCATGCGCGCGATCCCGAACATGACGATCGTCGCTCCGGCCGACGCCGAGGAGATGGAGCGCGCGATGCTCGCCTCCGAACTTTGGGACGGCCCGATCTATGTCCGCGTCGCCAAGGGCGGCGACCCCGTGGTCTCCAAGACCGAGCACGGGTTTGCGCTCGGCAAGGCGATCCTCCACAAGCAAGCCGGCGACGTCTTGCTCGTGACGACCGGCATCATGCTCAACCGCGCGCTCGACGCCGCGAAACTGCTTGAGGCCGAAGGAATTTCCTGCGGGATACTCCACGTCCATACGGTCAAGCCTTTCGACGCGGAGGCGCTCGTCGCTGTGGCGCGCGACGCCAAGGCGGTCGTCTCGCTCGAGGAGCACACCGTGCTCGGGGGGCTGGGCAGCGCCGTGGCCGAGACGTTGCTGGAGGCGGGACTCGAGCGCGCGCCGCACTTTAAGAGGCTCGGCGTGCCGGACTGCTTCCCGGACGAATACGGGTCGCAGAACTCTTTGCTCGAGAAATACGGGCTCAACGCCGCGCAGATCGCGGCGTCGGCGAAGGCGCTGCTGTCGCGCTCGGAGGTCAAATGCTGACGAAAACCCGCTGTGCCGGCTCAGAGACGGAGTTCGTCTCCCCCGAGGAGAAAGCCTTCAACGCGGAGTTCTTGAGCAAGGGCTACGCGATCGTGCCGTTCTCGCCCGCCCAGCGGCGCGCTGTTGCGCAAGCGGTGCGCGCTAACCACCGGCCAGCGGTGGACGGCCGCGCTTTCGGGGACCCGTTGTCGGGTTGGTCCAGCCATTTCATTTCAACTCACGGCTAATCAGACTTGGCGCCCGCTGCAGGCTGCGCGCTATTACCCGCAGCGTACAGCCCCGCACAAGGCTCAACTGGATCATCGTGCGTTCTCCACAGCTCAAGTGTTTGTAGTTCGTTCCCATGGCAACACATTATCTCCGGATAAGTGTTGCACTTCATAATTGAGGCCGCCTAATGAGCCAGCTTGCCCTTGAAGCCTGCACACAACTTGCGTTAGAAGGATTTAACTGTGGTGTACTTCACATGCAGACACTGAAACCGCTGGACAATAAAGCTCTATCCCTCTGGTGGCCATCGGCTGCGAGCGCCGTACCTGTAGAGGAACACAGCCGTATTGAATGCTTGGGCAGTGCTGTACTATAATATTGTAACCACTATATGCCCAAGCAGTCATCAAAGATTACACGGATTGGAATCCCCGACAAGTTTGCTGTTCAATATGGCAGCCAAAACTCCCTACTAAAATATTGGGGGATTACTGCGGAGTCTCTTTGCCCCATAGTGAAACTGCAGCTCCAAACAAAATAATTAACACCAGAGTATTTTTGGGCACATGGGTCGAGATAATTTACCGAAAACATCCTTAACAATGTTACTGTAAATTAATAGACTAATACAGGAGATTTTGCATGGGTCAAATTAGAAATTTTGTTACTTCGCTTCAC
>JAQBVK010000109.1 GCA_027623585.1 Planctomycetota bacterium | reverse complement strand
CCTTCTTCATGAAGGTGTTGCGTTCCGCGGTCGCGAACGCCGCGCAGGACGACGCGATCGACGTCAACCGCCTGTTCATCAAGGACGCGCGGGTTGACCAAGGTCCGCTCATCCACGGTCGACCGCGTTTCCGTCCCGGCTCCATGGGCCGCGTGATGGAGATTCGTCGCCGCACCTCGCATTTCCGCATTACCGTCGCGCCGCGATTGGGGGTCTGAACGTGGGACAAAAAATTCACCCGATCGGGAACCGCGTTGGCATCAGCGAGCCTTGGCGCTCGCGCTGGTTCGCCCGCGGCCGAGACTACTCCACCGCTGTCCTTCTGGACTTCAGGGTGCGCAAGATGATTCGCGAGCGGTTCCGCAAAGGAATTATTTCGCGGATCGACATCCAGCAGCGCGGCGGTCGCATGACCATCATGCTGCTCGCGACCCGCAAGGGCGAAGTGATCGGCCGCGGCTACAGCACGCGTGACGCGCTGGTGGCCGATCTCGAGAAACTCGCCGGCATGGAAGTCAAGCTCGACATCCAAGAGGTCCGCCACTGGGACCTCGACGCTCAGACCGTGGCCGAGAACCTGGCCGGCGCGATCGAGCGCCGCGTCTCGCCCCGCCACCAGATGAAGCGCGTGCTCGAGAGCGCGATGAACGCCGGCGCCCAAGGCGTCAAGATTCAAGTCTCGGGCCGCATCGACGGACGCGAGATCTCCCGGCGCATGGTCCAACGTCAGGGCCGCGTTCCGCTCCAAACCCTGAACGCGATCGTGGATTACGGCTTTGCGGAAGCCGGCACGTCCTACGGGATCCTCGGCGTCAAAGTCTGGGTGTTCTGCGGCCAGAGCAGCCGCTTCTAAGGAGTAATTGCCATGATGATGCCCTCCCGCACGAAGTACCGGCAGTCGCACCGCGGCAAGCTGAAAGGCACTTACCGGTGCCACAAGCCGGACGGCAAAGGTCCGGCCGGATCGAACATGCACCGCCGGGGAATCAAGACCCCGACCAAGCATCCGACCACCGAGATCGCCTCACGCGGCAACACCGTGGCGTTCGGCGAGTTTGGCCTGCAGGCGCTTGAGTGGTGCTGGCTCGCCGCGAAGACCATCGAGGCCGGCCGCGTCGCCGCCTCGCGCGCATCCGGCGACGGCCGCTTGTGGATCCGCGTGTTCCCTCACAAGCCGGTGTCCAAGAAGCCGCAGGAAGTGCGCATGGGTTCCGGTAAAGGCGACGTGGATCGTTGGGTCGCCGTGGTTCGTCCTGGCACCGTGATCTACGAACTCGGCGGCGTTGACGCCGCTACTGCCCGCAAGGCATTCAACCGCGTCGCGCACAAGATGCCGGTGCGTTGCCGTCTGATCGAGCGCCGAGTCGGCGTGGAGGCATGATCATGAAAGCCAAAGAAGTCCGCGGCAAGGAAGACGGAGAGATCCAATTCGAGCTCGAGAAGCTCGAGCAAGAGCTCTTCGGCATGAAGTTCCGCACCCTCACAGAGGGCATTGCGGATCCGGCCAAGATCCGGCGCTCGCGTCGCGATCTCGCGCGCATGCGCACCATCCTTCGCGAGCGCGAGCTCGGCGTTCGCGGCCAGAAGTCGCGCGGTTAAGGAGAGCAGCAGAGATGAGCGAACAGACCCAAGAGACCGAAGTCGCAACCCGTGGCGCACGCAAGACGCTGCGCGGACACGTCGTGTCCGACAAGATGGACAAGACCATCACGGTGGAAGTGGTGCGCAGCAAGCGTCACCCGCTCTACCGAAAAATCGTCCGCATCAAGCGGCGCTTCTACGCGCACGACGAGGCCAATGAGGGCCGCGTCGGCGACGTCGTCGAGATCATCAGCACGCGTCCGCTCTCGAAGCTGAAGCGCTGGCGTCTCCTCCAAGTCCTCGAACGCGCTCCGCGCTAACCCAGGAGAACAGCGATGATCCAGATGCTCACCCGGCTGACGGTCGCCGACAACAGCGGCGCCAAGGAAGTCATGTGCATCAAGGTGCTCGGTGGCACCCGCCGCCGCTTCGCCGGACTCGGCGACGTGGTCGTGGCCTCGGTCAAGAAAGCCATGCCCGGCGCCGAGGTCAAAACCGGCGACGTGGTGCAGGGCGTGATCGTGCGCGTGCGCCAACCGGTGCGCCGCAAAGATGGTTCCTACGTCCGCTTCGACGGCAATGCGCTGTGCTTGGTGGACAAGGACGGCAACCCGCGCGGCACCCGCATTTTCGGTGCCGTGGCACGCGAACTACGCGAACGCAACTTCATGAAAATCGTCTCGCTCGCTCAGGAGGTCGTCTGACATGCACGTCAAGAAGAACGATGAAGTCCTGGTGCTGGCCGGCAACGATCGCGGCAAGACCGGCCGCGTGTTGAAGGTCCTGCCGAAGTCCAACCGCGTGTTGGTCGAAGGCATCAACGTGCGAGTCAAGCACCTCCGTCGCAGCCAAGCCAGTCCGCAAGGCGGCCGCGTCGAGCACGAGTTTCCGATCCACGCCTCGAACGTGAAGAAGGCGTCCGCATAGTCATGTCACGCCTCCAGGAAGCCTACCTCACCACGATCGCGCCGGCGCTCCGCGAGCGCTTCACGATCGACAACCCGATGCGCGTGCCGAAGCTCGAGAAGATCGTGATCAGCATGGGCGTCGGCAAGGCCGCCGAGAACAAGACCGCCATGGATTCAGCGGTCAAGGACCTCACGCGCATCTCCGGCCAGAAGCCGTCGGTGCGGATCACGCGCAAGGCGATCTCCGCTTTCCGCGTGCGAGAGAACCAGGCGATCGGCTGCATGACCACGCTGCGCGGCAAGCGCATGTATGAGTTCATGGACCGGCTGATCGCGGTGGTGCTGCCGCGAATCCGCGACTTCCAGGGCGTCAAAGACAACTTGGATGGACGCGGCAACTTCAGCCTCGGTCTCAACGAGCAGAGCCTGTTCCCGGAGATTCCGTTGGACCAGGTCGATCATCCGCAAGGGATGAACATCACCTTCGTCACCACCGCGCACAACGACGAAGAAGGCCGCGCCCTGCTCGAAGGCTTCGGCATGCCTTTCCGCCGTAGCGGCCCGAAGAACTAGCCATGACCAAGAAGAGCATCCTCATTCGCGAATCGCGTCGCCGCGCTTTGGCCGCGCAGCACGCCGAGAAGCGTGACCTCTTGGTCAAAGTGATCAAGGATCCGGCCGCCACTCTCGAAGAGAAGGCCGCCGCGTATCGCGCGATCGACAAACTGCCGCGCGACGCATCCAAGGTGCGTCAGCACAACCGCTGTCAGCTCACCGGCCGACCGCGCGCCTACCTCCGCCGCTTTGGGTTGTCCCGTCTGATGGTGCGCAAGCTCGCACACCAGGCCGAATTGCCCGGCGTCCGCAAGTCCTCCTGGTAGATCAATCCTGTGGCCAACACCGACCCCATCGCCGACATGCTCACGCGGATCCGCAACGGAATCCTCGTGCGCCGCAAGACCGTGGACGTGCCCGCCTCGCGCCTCAAGAGCGCGCTGGCGCTGGTGCTGAAGGAAGAGGGCTATCTCAAGGACGTCGAAGTCGTCGTCGGCGCCTCCGGCCGTTCGAGTCTGAAACTGTTCCTCAAGTACGACCGGGATGGCGAGAGCGCCATCCACGAGATTCAGCGCGTCAGCAAGCCCGGCGCGCGCATCTACACCCACTCCAAGAACCTCACGCAGGTTCGCCGTGGGCTCGGCCGCACCATCGTCACGACCTCCAAGGGCGTGATGAGCGGACGCACCGCCGCCGAACTCGGCGTTGGGGGCGAAGTCCTCTGCACCATCTTCTAGCGCCATGTCACGCATCGGCCGCCAACCCATTTCCATCCCCGCCGGAGTCACCTGTGAGGTGGCGAACCGCTGCGTCTCCGTGAAGGGCCCGAAGGGCAGTCTGAGCTTCGGCATGCCCACCGGCATCGAGGCCAGCTTGGAGGCCGGGGTGCTCAGCTTCGAGAATCAACTCGGGCCGACCAACGGCTGCTTCCATGGGCTCGCGCGCGCTCGCGTCGCGACCATGGTCGAAGGCGTCGCCACCGGCTTCAGCAAAACGCTGGAGATCCAAGGCACCGGCTACAACGCGCAAGCCGCCGGCAAGGGAGTGAAACTCTCGGTCGGTTTCAGCAATCCGCGCATCTGTGAGCCGCCCGAAGGCATCACCGTGCAAATCACCAACCCGACGGAGATCATCATCTCCGGCGCCGACAAGCAGAGTGTCGGCCAATTCGCCGCCGAGATCCGTTCGGTCCGGCCTCCCGAGCCCTACAAGGGCAAAGGCATTCGTTACAAGGGCGAAGCCGTTCGCCGCAAAGCCGGTAAGTCCGTCTCCTGATCATGGACCATCTCCAGCAGAAGAAGAAATGGGGTCGCCGGCGTCAGAAGACGCTCGGCATCCGTCGCCGCTTGCGCGCATCCTCGGATCGCCCGCGCCTGTCGGTTTTCCGCAGCGCGAAGCACATCAGCGTGCAGCTGATCGACGACACCTCCGGCCGCACCTTGGCGGCCGCGAGCGACGCCGAAAAAGGCTTGCGCGACGAACTCGGCAGCAAGAAGAAGCTCGAACGCGCAACCGCGATCGGCAAGTTGATTGCCGAACGCGCTTCTGCGGCTGGCATCCTCGAGGTGAAGTTTGATCGCGCCTGGTATCTCTACCACGGTCGCGTGAAGGCGCTCGCCGACGCCGCTCGGGAGGGCGGCCTCAAGTTCTAATCATGGCCACCAAACTTCCCGTCTTCATCGACCGCGGCGAGGCCGAGCGTCTCGGCGACCTCAAGGAAGAGCGCATCAAGGTCAACCGATCCGCAAAGGTGGTCAAGGGCGGCCGTCGCTTCTCGTTCTCAGCACTGACTGTGGTCGGCAACCAGGACGGCATCGTGGGCTTCGGCTTCGGCAAAGCGCAGGAGATTCCGACCGCCATGCAGAAGGCATTCAAGGACGGCCGCAAGCACCTGATCCGGGTGCCGCGCGTCGGATCCAGCATTCCGCACGAGGCCGAAGGCGTGTTCTGCTCGTCCAAGGTTCGTCTCGTGCCGGCCGCACCTGGTACCGGCATCATCGCCGGCGGCACGGTGCGCGCGGTCTTGGAACTGGCAGGGGTGAAGGACATCCTCACCAAGTCCTACGGTTCGACCAACCCCGTCAACCTGGTGAAAGCCACGATCGTGGCTCTCGCTTCTCTCCGCACCAAAGAGCGGATCGAAGAGCTTCGCGGAGTGCAGATCTAATGCAAGTTCACGACGTCACGGCCAAGGGCCACAAACACGAAACGCGCAAGCGCGTCGGCCGAGGCATCGGCTCCGGCATGGGCAAGATGGCCACACGCGGCCGCAAGGGCCAGCGTTCGCGTTCGGGCGACAATCCGCGCATCGGCTTCGAAGGCGGTCAAATGCCGCTCTACCGGCGCGTCCCCAAGCGCGGCTTCAACAATCCGTTCAAGACGCAGTACACGCTGGTCAACGTCGCCTCGCTGGAGTGCTTCGAGGACGGCGCGACCGTCGATCTCGAGACGGTTTTGAACCGCGGACTCACGCAGCGCACCGGCAACCTGCTCAAGGTGCTCGGCATGGGCGAGATCAGCCGCAAGTTGACCGTCAAAGCCCATAAGTTCTCGGAATCGGCGAAGCAGAAGATCGAATCCGCCGGCGGCGCGGTCGAGGTGATCGCTTAGGTCATGCAGAAAGCGCTCGCGATCCTGCGGATCCCGGAGTTGCGGCGTAAATTCGCCGTGACGATCGGGCTGCTCTTCGTGTATCGCCTCGGCTTTCAGATTCCACTGCCGGGCGTAGATCTGAGCTCGATCGCGGACGCCGCGAACAAAGCCGACCAGTCGGCGTTGTTCGGCATCATGAACGCGTTCACCGGAGCCGGCATCGGCAACGCAGTGCTGTTCTCGCTCGGCGTGATGCCGTACATCTCGGCGTCGATCATCTTCAGCTTGCTTGCGAAGGTGGTGCCGGCGCTCGAGGCGATCTCCAAAGAGGGCGCCGCAGGGCAGAAGAAGATCGGCCAGATGACGCGCCTCGCGACGGTGCCGATTTGCATCATGCAGGGCTTCTTCGTGTTGAAGGGCGTGATTCTCAACCCGGCCTTCGGCTTGGTGCCGACCGGGGAAGGCGGCGTGCTTTACGGTCTGACGATCGTGTTGGCGCTTACTGCCGGAACCATGTTCATCATGTGGCTCGGAGAGCAAATCACCGAGCATGGGCTTGGCAACGGCATCTCCTTGATCATCATGTCGGGCATCATTGCCAGCCTTCCAAGCACGCTGGAGAAAGCCTTCGCGATGCGCGACAACGCGCACCAGCTCGCGGTGGCGCTCGCCGTGATGTGGATCATCGTGGTGTTGGTGGTGGTGTATCTCACGCGCGGTCAACGCCGCATCCCGATTCAGCAGGCCAAGCTCACGCGCGGCCGCAAGGTGATGGGGGGCCAGCGTCACTACCTTCCGCTGCGCGTCAACCAAGCCGGCGTGATGCCGATCATCTTTGCGTCGGCCCTGTTCATCGTGCCGACCGTGCTCGCGACCCTTCCGGGTTTCGCGTGGCTGGGCCAGTACTTCAATCAAGCTGGGTTCATCTACATCCTGGTCTACACCGCGCTGATCATTTTCTTTGCCTTCATGTGGACACGTTTGATGTTCCAGCCGGAGGAGATCGCCAACAACCTCAAGGAGCACGGCTCTTTTGTTCCCGGCATTCGTCCTGGCAAGGCCACAGCGGACTACCTGTCTTTCGTGCTCGACCGCATCACGCTGGCGGGCTCGGTGTTCCTGGCGGTGATCGCGGTACTGCCGACGATCTTGATCGGCCAGATGCACGTGGAGCCGATGGTTGCCTACTTCCTGGGTGGCACCTCGATCCTGATCGTGGTCGGTGTGGCGCTCGACCTGGTCGATCGCCTCAACGCGCAACTGTTGATGCGTAACTATGAAGGCTTCATGAAGGGAGGCGGCGGCGGCTGGACCCGCGCGCGCTGATTCCATGATCGCGGCTCTTCTAGGTGCGCCGGGCGTCGGCAAAGGCACGCAAGCCCAACTGGCTGCGGAGCGTAACGCTTGGACGCACCTCTCCACCGGCGACCTGTTGCGCGAAGAAGTTGCGCGCGGCAGCGAGCTCGGCAAACGCGCCGATGCAATCATGCGCAGCGGCGAGTTGGTGCCCGACGCCGTGATGGTGGAAATTGTCGCCGCGCGTTTGAACGCGCTGCCCGAGGGTGAAACCTTGCTGCTGGACGGTTTTCCGCGCTCCCTGCCTCAAGCGCGAGCGCTGGATCAACTCTGCGCTGGGCGACCGGTGGGCGTGGCGCTATACTTCACCGCCCCCGAGGCAGTTCTGACCGAGCGTTTGTTGGCACGGGGACGCGCCGACGACTCCCGCGAAGTGATTGCCCGACGTCTCGCCGTCTACCGTGAGACCACCGAGCCGCTCGTCGCGTACTACCGCGAGCGCGGCCTCATTCGCGAGATCCTTGCGGATCGCGCGATCGAAGAGATCCAGAAGGACTTGCTGCGCACCCTGCGCGAAGTCCGGGCGGATCCCTCCTCCGTTTCCTAAGCATGCCTAAGGAAGAACCCATCACAGTGTTCGCGGTCGTCCGGGAGACTCTCCCGAACGCCATGTTCCAGGTGGAGCTCCAAAATGGGCAGCGCATTCTCGCTCACATCTCCGGCAAAATGCGGATGCACTACATCCGAATCACGCCGGGGGACACCGTCACCGTCGAAATGTCTCCTTACGACCTCACCCGCTGCCGGATCGTGTTCCGCG
>JAQBVK010000108.1 GCA_027623585.1 Planctomycetota bacterium | reverse complement strand
CTGAACAGGCGGCGCAGGAAGGTGCGGAGCATGACGATCCCGAAGCGAGCATAGCGCCGCTACCCTGCGCTCCGTGGAACTCCTCGACGCGCTTTGCCATCGCCGCTCGATCCGTAGCTTCGACCCGCAGCACCGGCTGACGGAGACGGAGTTGAAGCATTTGATCGGTCATGCGCAGCTCGCGCCGACCTCCTTCAACATGCAGAATTGGCATTTCGTCGCGGTGGTGGATCCCGCGGTGAAGGAGCAGTTGTGGCTGGCTTCATGGAAGCAGAATCCGGTGCGCGATGCTTCGGTGGTGGTGGTGATCACCGGTGATCTCGGTGCGCCGCAGCGCAGCGAGCGCTTTCTGCGCCACGCGCCGCCGCCGGTGGCACAACGCATCGACGGCTACGTGCAGGCCCTTTACGCCGAGAATCCGCAGTTGTCGCGCGATGAAGCATGCCGCAGTGCCGGCTTCGCCGGCATGGCGATGATGTTGGTGGCGAAGGAGATGGGCCTCGACACTTGCCCGATGATCGGTTTCGATCCGGTCAAGGTGTCGGAGGCGCTGGGCCTCGACGCGGATCATCCGCCGCTGTTGATGATGACGGTAGGCAAAGCGCTGGCGCCGGCCTTCCCGCGCACTGGGTTCCTCGACTTCAACGAGACGGTCTCGGTGGACCGCTTCGGCAATCACTGCTTCGCCGGCGAGCCGCCCGCGGCCTGATCCACAAGCGCTTCGAGCAGAATCCCTGCGGCGCGCCACACGGCCTTGCCGTCGCCGACGCCAGAATTGGAGTGATTGGCGCAGATCGCCACCGCGACGCGTTGCTCGGGGAAGATCACGAAGTAGGATTTTGCGCCAGTCTGGGAGCCGCCGTGCGCGAAAGCGAAGTGGCCGAAGTGCTCCCCGACGTTCAGGCCCAGGCTGTAACTGGTTTCGCGTCCGTCGGGCGTCTTCTGCGAAGTGCGCATGAGCGCGCGAGTCTTCGGCGTCAGCACCGGACCGTCCTCGTCGAAGGCGCGCGCGTAGCGCACCATGTCGCGCGGCTTGGCCACGAAACCGCCGCCCGGCCACTTGTAAGACACTTCGTCGCGTGGCAGTTCGACGACTTCGCCGAGCAGGTTTCGGTACAGCGAAGCGACCTCGCCGAGATCGGTGTCGGGATGTTCCGCGATGACGCCGTCCATGCCGAGCGGATCGAAGAGGCGCGCACGCAGGAGCTCACGGAACTCAGTGCCGGAGGCGGCCTCCACGGTCGCCCCGAGCAAGTTGAAACCATAACTGCTGTACATGTACTTCGAACCCGGCGCATGGGCGAGCGGGCGGTGTGCGAAGACCCGCAGCCCGTCCTTCACGCAGTGGTAAGTACCTGGCTCGAAGTGATCGTCGGCGCCGTAGTGCGGGATCCCGGACAGGTGTCCCCCGAGCAGGCGCGCCGTGATCTCTCCTTCCTCATGGCGCGGAAAGTCTGGCAGGTATTGCTGGATGGGGGCGTCGAGATCGAGCACGCCTTCTTCCCACAGCAGCGCGGCGGTGACGCCGGTGAAGGATTTCGAGACGCTCGCCAGACGGAAGCGCGTCTCGGGAGTCGCCGCGCGTCGTTCCTCGACGTCGGCCCAGCCCCAGGCCCAGGCGCGCTCCTCGCTGCCGACGCGGACCGCGAGGCCGATCGCCGGCGCCGGATCCTGCGCTGTGGCCGCGACCACGGATTCGCGCGCTGCTTCGAAGGCCGCCGTGAGCCGGTCGGCGTCGCTCTGCGGAATCGCCGCGAGAAAGAGCAGGAAGAGGAGTGTCACACACCCATCCTAGGCGCGAATACCATGCCCGACCGCGGTCTCGGCCGCCAACCCGTCACTTTCATGAACTTGAAGACCTTTCGCGGGGGCCGTGTGCTTCCCGCCTTTGCTCCTTTCCTTCTCCTCCTCGGCTTCGGTTGCAGCCACGAAGCGGCGCACCAAGCACTCACTGAGGGTTCCGGCCCTGACGCTGCGGCGTCGCAGGCTCCGATCAAGTACACCGCGATTCCGGACACGAACGCGACCGAACTGATCGAGAAGTACAGGCTGGTCTCGGACTATCTGTCCAAGGAGCTCGGCGTGCCCTTCGAGTACGTTCCAACCGTCGATTACGGCGCGGCCTACGAGTTGTTCAAGTCCGGTGACGCGATGCTGGCCTGGTTCGGCGGACTCACCGGTGTGCAAGCCGTCGCCGCCGTTCCCGGCGCGCGCATGATCGCGCAAGGCAAAGTGGACCCTGCCTTCAAGTCTTACTTCATTGTGAATGGGGACGTGCCGCTGCAAGCCTCGGAGTCTTTTCCCCTCGGACTCAAGGGCTTGACCTTTACCTTCGGCGCGAATCAATCGACGAGTGGTCGACTCATGCCGGAGTACTACATTCGGGAGCACACGCAGATGTCACCCGAAGAATTCTTCGGCATGCCGAATGCGTTCTCGAATGCACACGATGCCACCGCGAAGCTGGTCGAAGCCGGCACTTTCCAAGCCGGCGCGCTCAACTATCAGACCTACGACGGCATGGTCGCGAAGGGCACTCTGGATCCGAACAAATGCCGAGTCGTCTGGACCACGCCGCCTTATCCGGACTACAACTGGACCGCGCACCCCGCGCTTGACGGCAAATACGGCGCAGGCTTCATCGACCGCCTGCAACAGGCGCTGGTCAGCGTGACGGATCCCATCTTGCTGGAAGCGCTCCAGAGAAAAGATGGATTGATCAAGGCCAAGAACGAGGATTTCGAATCGATCCGCAAACTCGCGGTCGAGTTGGAGTTCCTCTAGCCACTGGCGTCGGGATCCCATGGCCGCCGCTTCCTTCATGCTCCGCGGCGTCGAGGTCCGCTTCGGTGGGACCCAAGTCCTGCGCGAAGTGGATCTCGACGTTGTCGCTGGAGAGCGGATCGCGCTCGTAGGCCCGAGCGGTGCGGGTAAGACCACGTTGCTGCGCGTGCTGAACGGCGTGGTTCAGCCGACTGCGGGCCACGGCCTGATGGACGGCACCGATCTTTCCTCACTGCGACCAGGGGAATTGCGCGCTTGGCGAGCACGCGTCGGCTTCGTGCCGCAGGATCACGCATTGGTGCCGAACCTGCGCGTGGTGCAGAACGTGGTCAGCGGCAGGCTGGGGCGCCGCGGCTTTTGGAGCGCGGCGCGTTCGCTTGCCTTTCCCACGCGTTCCGACTTGGAGGCGGCGCACGCACTCCTGGAACGCGTCGGCATCGAGGAGAAGCTCTATGCGCGCACCGACACGCTTTCGGGCGGGCAGCAACAGCGCGTGGCGATCGCGCGCGCGCTCTTCCAAGAGCCCGATGCGCTGCTCGCCGACGAGCCGGTGGCGAGCGTGGACCCGGCGCGCGCGCGAGACTTGATTCGATTGCTTACCGAGTTGGCCGAAGAGCGCGGCCTCACTCTGATTGCCAGCCTGCACGACCTGGCGCTCGCTCGCGAGTTCTTTCCGCGTGTGATCGGATTACGCGCGGGGCGCAAAGTGGTGGATGGACGTCCTGCGTCTTTGAATGAGGAAGATGTCCGTGCGCTCTATCGGTTGGAACCCGGTCATGAAGACTGACCCGCGTATCTTGCGCCGACCGCCGCCGCTCGGTCGGCGCGGTCTCATTTTGCTGCTGATTGTCGCAGCCGCCGTGTTCGCATGGCAGGGACTCGGTCTCTCGCTCGGACAACTCGGTGCCGGCAACGGCGGCGGGTGGTCTCTGGCGGGCGACTTCTTCGGCGCCGCATTGAGCCCGGCTCTCCACTACGAGGCCGAACTCGTTCCCGCAGGTACGACCCACTTTCTGCTGCGCGTGCTGGAGTCGGTACGGGCCACCGTGGTCTTCGCGGCCGCAGGAATGAGTCTCGCCTTGGTGCTCGGCCTGGTGCTCGGCTGCCTTGCATCGGAAGCTTGGTGGGAGGGGAGCGGCCGCATCGGCACCAGTCTGCGCTGGGTCTTGCGCGCTTTGATCGTGATGATGCGTTCCGTCCACGAGTTGCTGTGGGCGGTGGTGTTCTTGGCCGCGTTCGGCGCCGCGCCGGCGACCGCAGTGATCGCGATCGCGCTGCCCTTCGGCGGCACGCTCGCGAAAGTGTTCTCGGAGATGATCGACGAAGCGCCGCGCCGGCCATCGCAAGCTCTGCTGGCGCTGGGCGCAACGCCGGCGCAACGCTTCCTGTTCAGCCTGCTTCCATCCGCCGCGCCGGACATGGCGTCCTACGCCTTCTATCGCTTCGAATGCGCGGTGCGCTCGGCCGCGGTGATGGGCTTCTTCGGCATTCCAACGCTCGGCTACTTCCTGAAACTCTCCTTCGAAAACCTGCACTTCCGTGAAGTCTGGACATACCTCTATGCCTTGATCGCGGTGGTGCTGCTTCTGGAAGGTTGGAGCGCGCTGCTGCGCCGGAGGTTCGTCGCATGAGTGCGGCCGAGCGCGTCTCCGCCCTGCGCCGCGCGCGTCCGCGAAATCGCTTGCTGCGCGGCAGTCTGCTCGCGCTGGCCGTGCTGACGAGTTATTCTTGGTTCGCCGGCGACTTCGACCTCGCGGAATTGTTCAATGCGCAACGCAGCGGCAATCTCGCGCGTTTCCTCAGCGTGGACGCCATGCCGCGTCCCTTGCGCGACGGCGCGGAGCCGGGTGAATTGAGCGGCTGGTTTTCCGAACAGTGGAGCGGCCGAGGCCTTGAGGCCGCCGGGCTCTCGCTGGCGATTGCGGTGCTCGCAATCGTGCTGGCGGGAGCGGCCGCGGCGCTGCTGTCACCCTTCGCTGCGCGCACCTTGATGATCTGCGATCCCTACGTGCCGCACACGCGGCACAACCGCGCCTGTCACATCGGTTGGCGCGCGCTCTGCTCGGTGACGCGTCTCTTCGCAGTTCTCCTGCGCGCGATTCCGGAGTACGTCTGGGCCTTCGTGTTGCTCGCGATCTTCGGCCCCAACGCGTGGCCCGCAGTGCTCGCGCTGGCGATCCACAACGCCGGCATTCTCGGGCGCCTCGGCGCCGAGACCATCGAGAACCTGCCGCCCGGCCCGATGGCGGCGATGCGCGCCGCCGGAGCCGAACGCCGCCACATCGCCGCTGCCGCGCTCTTTCCGCTCGCGCTGCCGCGCTTTTTGCTGCTGTTCTTCTATCGCTTCGAAACCTGCGTGCGCGAGTCCACCGTGCTAGGCATGCTCGGCGTTCTTTCGCTCGGCTATTGGGTCAACGAAGCGCGCGCGCGCCTGCGCTACGACGAGCTGTTATTCCTCGTGGCGCTCGGCGCGCTGCTGGTCATGGCCGCCGACATCGCCAGCCAACTCGCGCGCAAGTTTGTGCGCGGGGAAGGGCGATCGAATTCTTCGAGACTCGACGAACAGCTTGCTTAGCGCGCGTACTCGGCCGGCAGACCGGCGGATTCGAAGCGGATCTCGCGATCGGCGACGAAGCGCTGGATGCCTTCGGACAGGTGCTTCGGATCGAGGTGCGCCTCTTCGATGATCTCGTCGTACGCACCGCCGGTGCGCCAGCGGTCGTCCCAATCGGAACTCATCGCGTACTTGGTCGCGGTGGTGTGCGCGCTCCACAGGGTCATCGCCATGCGGCCACCGTTGGTGATGAAGGTGCTGTTGAACCAGTCTTCCTTCGTCACCAGGGCGTCCCGCCAAGCTTGCGGCTGGCGCAAGAAGAGTTCGTGGCTGATTGCGGCGACCAACTTCACGTTGAGGCCCGCGCCGTTGAAGAAGCCTTGCTCCAGCAACTTCACCACGCTGGCGGTCGAGGAGGTGCCGCGCACGAAGATGCAACCGTCCTTCGGGCGTGCGGCATCGTAATCGCGGATCAGGTAAGCACCCTTCGCGGCTTCCATGTGCGAAGCCATGCCGAGCTTGGCGCGATCGGGAATCGACACGTTCGGACGCGTCAGGTGCAGGGCCACGATCGGCGCTTCCTTCACGCCGAGCGCTGCCATCAGCACCGGGCCGACCTCGTTCGGTTCCCACGGATGCAAATCCATCACTTGTCCGCGCGGGAAGAGTTGCGTGACCATCGGCGAGTAGATCCCGAAGTGAGTGCGCGAGTCTTCGGCGGTTTCGGGGCCGCTATGGCCGGCGACCCAGATCACTTTTCCGTGTTTGAACGGTGAATCCTGCACCAACTGCGAGTAAAGACGCATCGGTCCGTACTTCAAGTAGGAGAACGAGCCGTAGGTCGAGCACGCGCCCCAGAAGCCCTGGAATTTTTGCTCCGGGTCGTTGGAGAGGTTAGTGCTGGCGAGTCCGCACATGAGTCCAGCGTTGCCGAACTCGGTGATGCAGGTCGGCAGCAGCGAGCCGGTGGTGTTGTTGACGCGGTCGTACCAGCCGAAGCCTTCCGAGTCGCCGTGCGCCTCAGCGAAGCCGAGGATGTTGGTGGACTCGGCGAGGTCTGCGCTGCACGCGATCACCACCGGCCGTCCGTACTTCCTACGGCCCACGGCGTTGAGATAGGCGCCGACTTTGGCGAAGCCCTTGCGGTTCGGCTGGCTCTCGCCGGGCTTGAAGAAATAGTCCGCGGGCAGCTTGCTCGGATCGGTGAGCTCCGGATCCGAGGAAGGGTCGCTCTGGTTGAGCCGCAGAGCGGGAAGGGTTTCCGGCACGGAGTCGCCCACAGCCACGAGGCGGTTGGCAAGCCATGCGCAGAACTCTTCGTCGTCCAGCAAGGAGAGCACGGTCTGGATGTTCTTCGCGGTCTGCTCGCGGAACGCGGCCGCTTCCTTCGGCGCGGGTTGGCCCATGCCCTCGAAACTCAAGCCGTACTTCTCGGCGAACTCTCGCTTGGTCTGCCAGAACAGTTCCGCGTTCGGTTTGTGGGCCGCGCCGTGCGACTTGTAGCCCGTCACGCCGTATCCGCGGCCCTTGGTGGTTTGGAACCAGGTGCACTTCGGCTGGTCGCCGCTCGCGAACACGTTCTCGAGCAGTGCCTTCAAGATCGGCTCGTACTCGTGGCCGTCCGGGGTTCCGCGCGTGCGCCAGCCATAGGCATCGAACCACGTCTGCGGATCACCGTAGACCATCGTGGAATAAGCGCGCGGGTCGATGCCGTTGTCGTTCCAATCCACGAGATAGTTCAAGTTACCGAGGCCGAGGCCCCAAGCGGTGTGCTTGGCTTCGTGGTGCGCGCCGGCGGTCAATCCGCCTTCTCCCTCGATCGCGTAGACCTTGACCTCGTCAGCGACACCCGCGGCCTTCATCGCCATCGCGATGCCCACGGCCGGCGGACCACCGTGTCCACTCGGCCCGGTGTTGGCTCGGAAGATCAGGGTTTTGCCCTCGGCTTCAGCATGTCCGGGCAGGCCCTTGTTCTTGCGCAGTTCCAACAGGTCCGGCCACGTCAGTTGGCGCTCGTCGCCGCCCTTGACCAGGTACTTCGCATCGCCGGTCTTCGCATGCATGCGCCGCAGCGCTTCGTTGTAGATCGCGAGCATCGCGTAGATCACCGGCGTGCAGTGACCGGCCACCAGCACGAAACGATCCTGGAGACCTTTCTCGGGATGCCGGATGTCCCAGCGCATCACTCCAGAAAGCGTCAGAGATACCAGCAGCGGTTGCTTGCTGCGCGACCCCCCCGGGTGACCGCTTTGACGCAGATTCAGCATCAGGTCGATCAGTTGGTCGACCATGTCACCGACCTGGGCGAAACGCGGGAGGTCGGGCGCGAGGGAGGCGAAGGACGGGGCGGGTCGGGACATGAGACCCTCCCAGTTTAAGGCAGCGCTGAACAAGTCATTCCGTCCCGGACGCGGTCCTCGCGGCCGGTCTCAGCGTCGC
>JAQBVK010000107.1 GCA_027623585.1 Planctomycetota bacterium | reverse complement strand
GGCCGGACTCTGCGCCGCGCGCGCGCTCGCCGATGCGCGCGGAGACGGCGCGGTCCTGAGCTTCGACATGGGTGGCACGAGCACGGACTGCGCGCTCCTGCCGCCGGGCGAACTGCCGCTCGCGCCGGTGACGGTGGGTGGCTTGCCGCTGCTGGTGCGTGGCATGCCGATGCAGACGGTGGGCACGGGAGGGGGATCCTATGCATGGCGCGATGCTGCCGGCGAGTTGCAGGTCGGTCCCGACAGCGCCGGCGCCGAGCCGGGCCCCGCGTGCTACGGACGCGGCGGCACGCGCGCGACGGTCACGGATGCGCACCTCGTCGCGGGACGCCTGCATGCCGACTTCTTTCTTGGCGGCGCGTTCGCGTTGCACACACAACGAGCCCTCGACGCGCTCGCCGCAGTCGGCGCTGCGCCGGATCAGGTACTGGAGATCGCGACTGCCGGCATGGAGCGAGCGTTGCGGCGCGTCAGCCTGGGTGACGGCTGGGACCCGCGCGCCTTGACGCTCTATTCCTTCGGCGGCGCGGGCGGACTGCACGCCTGTTGGCTCGCCGCGCGACTCGGGGTGCGCCGTGTGGTGGTTCCGCCGCTGCCGGGCGCTTTCTGCGCGCTCGGCTTGCTCGCTGCGCCACCGCGACGCACCCTCACGCTCAGCGTCAACGCGCCCGTTCCGGCCTCGGCCGCCGCGCGCCGCGCGTGGTTCATGCCGCTGGAAGAACGCGCGCGCGCCGAGTTACGTGCGGAGGGCGTGCCCGCGCGCGCGATCCGGGTGCGACGCGTGCTCGAATTGCGCGGAGCGGGTCAAGACGCGGTGTTCGCGCTGCCCGAGGCCGATGCGCCGGTCGCGCGCTTCCATGCTGAACACCACCGGCGTTTCGGCTATGCGCGCGAATCCGCCGAAGTCGAGCTGGTCGCGGTGCGCGTGCAAGCGGACGGTCCCGCAGCGCAACCTTTCATTGCGCAGCGCGCGCGAACTCAGGCTCCACGCCCGATCGCGCGCCATTCGGTGCTGATGCCGGAGTCCGGCCGCGAGACGCGCGCCCGCGCGGTGCCGTGGTTCCGGCGCGAGGAACTCCTGCCGGGCGCGCATCTACTCGGTCCGGCGGTGATCGGCGAGTACTCCGGCACCACGATCGTGCCGTCCGGTTGGCGCGCTGAAGTCGACCGCTTCAGCGCGTTGGTCTTGGATCGGGCTTGAACTCTCAATCCTGCGCGCGCGGCCTGCCGTTGGCTCCGACCTCAATTGGCCAGCCGGGAAACATTTGCGCCAGGTCGTGCGGATCGGCGCCCCGTGGCCAGGCCTCTAGCCTCATCGTGTGGCACGCGGGCTCGAAGCGCACGATTCCGTAGCCCGGGGCGCGGTCATGGAGCAACACCGGTTCGCGTTCGGTGGCGCGCGGATTGGCGGCCGCGAGCACCGTCACCGGATTGCCGAAGCCGTCGAGGAAGTCGCCGCAGCCGCGCAGCGCGCCCGGCCAGAGATTCTTTCCCTGTTCTGCTGGCATCCAACGGCGCGGCCAGGTATTCGCCATGGCCGGACCGGTGAAGGCGACGGTGCCATCGCGCCAAGTGTCCACGCCGTACCACGCCGCGCTGCCGAGGTGCTGGTCTCCGGCCAGGTGCAGCGCTCCGGCCGCGGCGAGCAGCGCCCGCGCGCGACGGCTCGCGCCCATCGGCCAACCATTGCTGTCGGCGTCGGCGGCAGGAAGGTCGTCGGGCGGCCAATCGCCTTCCGGCAAGGCTTTCAAGCGACCGACCACCTCATCCGATTTAGTGCCGGCCGGCAGCGTCTGCAAGGCAGCGAACGGCGACTGCGAGAGCACTACTTTGGTCCACGCGCGTTTGTCGCGCTGCGCGCCCCATCGCGCGAGGAAGCCTTCCTGTTCGGGGCCGAGCAGTTGCGCATGCGGCGAATCCGCCGCGTGGGGATCGAAACCCTCGGCTTGGATCCAACCGTTGCGGAATCCGGCTTCGGGAACGGCGGCGCTCGGCGAGTCCTTCCACATGCGATCGGAGAGCACGGCGAAGTCCACGCCGCCAAAGAGAAAGGACGTGGTGTAGCTGCGCACTCCCATGCCGATGCGCTCCGGAATCTCGGGCGCGCGCGGCGGGAGGTGCGAAGTCTGGGTGAGGTGCACGACTTCTACGAAGCCGGCATCCAGCTTGTAGCCACCCGCGTCCTGCGCGGTGAGTCCGTCACGCGCTACTGCGCGCACGCCTCCCGCGCCCCAAAGATTGCCGTGGAAGACGTCGTGATCGTCCGGCACCACCACGCAGGGCCGCGTGCGCGTGAGTTCGCCGAAGGAATCGTAAAATCGTTCCCACTTCGTGTGATAGTCGAGGATCGCGATCTCGGGAGTGCGCAGATCGGGCGGCGTGAGGTCGCCTTCGTAGATCTGATCGCCGGCGAAGAAGACGAAGTCGGGATCCTGCTGGACGATGGAGGCCAGCAAATCGGCATGTGGATACCACAGGCCCAAGTGATCCCAGCGCAGCGGGCCAACCTGGTGCTTGACGCAGGAAAGCAGCGCGAGCGTCCAGGCCTCGTTTGCGGCCGGCGGCGCGCGCAGAATTCCAAGGAAGTCGCGGCCGGCGCAGCGCGGCAAGTCGGACCGGAGGCGGAAGGGCTGATCCCGCCGCAATGCGAGCCCCGGCACCTCGAAGCGTGCGATCCACGCCGACTCCTCGATCGATGCGCTGGCGACGCGCTTCCAGGTCTCGTTTTCCTCGAGTTCCAGGAACACGCGTCCAGCGCCAACTCCGGCAGCGAGTTGGGCAGTCAAACGCAGTGCGTGGCGGCCATCGGGCTGCTCGGCGAGTGAGTACAAACTGCCGATGACGGGTCCGCGTGCGCGTTCTGGGTGGTGCGCGGTGCCGCTGGTCTGGAAGGCCGCGAAGCGGAAGCCCTCTTCGGAGCCTGCGGCGCCACGCGAAGAGAACAGCGCGAGTCCACCTGCCACGCGTGCCCGCTCCAGCGGCACCGCGAGTTGGATGCGTTGCGGAATCCAAGCCGGCGAAATCATCGGTCCGTCGTCGCTGGCAGCCAGGCGGAGGATGCCGCCTTGTTCGGGACTCCACGAAATCGTCACCCACTGCGCACGGCCGTTCCATTCTGTCTCCGCAGAGGCGCCGAGCTCCGGCATGGCGTCGACCTCGAGAGTGGGGGAGATGGTCCAGCCGTTGCCGCCGCCTTGAGCAAGCGAGAAATTTTTCACTACGAGCCGGCCGGCCCCGTCCAAGCCCGCGAAGATGCCGCCGCCGGGCGCGGGCGCTTGGTGTACGAGCGCGGCGCTTCGGTACGGTTCGCCGGGAGCGCCGGTGCCGATCAGGACGCCGGCCAAGGCTTCCGCATCGAGCGCGCCGGCGCTGGGCGGACTCAGCAGGAGGCGCAACTCGAAGCCGCGCGTGTCTGAAGTGACGGATTGCGTGAGCAGACTGCAGGTGCGTGCCGGATGCCGCGGCGCCGAGGTGGTGCACACGATCTCACTGCCTTCAACTCGCCAGTCTTGCGCGCGGTTCGGCTGCCAATCCGCTCCGATCCACCCCGTCAGTTCCCGGTCCGGGGCAAGTCCGACTCGGTTCGGATGGAGTTGACATGCTGCCACGCAGAGCAGCGCCGTCGCCGCCCCAAGCTTCCTTAGAAGATCCGTGTGCATGCGGGCTCCATGATCTCACGAGCGTAGATCGTCGGCCTGCACTCCGTCCGAGGATAGGCCCAGCCGTGGTCTGGCACTCCTGGGGATATTTGATAGGCTCATGGGGAGTGCGGCATCGCTGCGTTTGCCCCCGACCCACCTGGACCCTCCTTCAACGGAACTCCCCGAACAATGAAACTCATTCTTACCCTCACCGCCGCGAGTCTGCTCGCGGTCGCTGCTCCGGCACAGCAATACGACGACAACGGAACCGACCTCAACGGCGGCCCCGGCGCCAGCGTTCCTGGCGACATGCTTCAGACCTTCGTCGGCCCGACGTCTCGGGGCACCGGACTCGCCCACAACGGCGGGATCCTCTACCAAATGGACAGCTATGACGGACTCGCCGAAGTTCGCCAGTTGAGCGACGCGGGCGGCGCGATTGCCGGCCCCGCGATCCCGATCGCCAACGCCGGCGACTACGAGTGCGGCTGGGATGACAAGCGCGAGCTGATCGTCACCTGCAACGCCAGTCTCGACGTCGTCTACGGTTACACGACCGCCGGCGTCCAGGTCTTCGCTTGGCCCTTCCCTGCCACCGGCCACGTCGGTGTTGCTTGGGACTGTCGTCGTGACGTTTACTGGCTCAGCGACTGGTCCGTGAACACGGTGTTCTCGCTCGACGCGAACACGGGCATTCCGACGGGCGTGAGCTACTCGACTGCCGCTTACGGCGTCAGCCGGATCTCGGTCGTCGCTTACGACGCGGACACCCTCTACACCTGCGGCCGCAACGAGAACATCATCGCCGGCTTCAACGCCGCGACCGGTGCCTCGGTGTGCTCGTACCCGGTGATCGAGCCGAACTCGAACGCAGTCGCCGGCCTCACGGTCGGCACGCGCGGCTCGGTGTTCACTGCTCAATACGCAAACAGCAACCACTACGAGCAGGAAGCCTGCCACGGTCTGCGCCCGAGTTTCCGCATCTCGCCGAACTTCCCGGTCGCGGGCGGTCCGATCACGATGAGCATGAGCGGTCTGATCCCCGGCTCGTGGGGTATCTTCGCGTACTCGCTGACCGGTTGCGGCCCGACTCCGTCCCCGATCGGTGCCATGCTGCTGTCGAACCCGCGCTCGGTGATCGCGACGATTCCGTCGAACGGGTCGGGCGTGGCTTCGCTGAGCGCGAACCTGCCGGGCAGTCTCGCCGGTCGTCGCGTCTACATGCACGGCGGCGGCCTCCACGCTAACTCCGGCCCTTGCAACAACCAGATCATCAACCCCTAGGTTCGCTGATCTCGCACGGGTGGCCGGTTCCTTCGGGAGCCGGCCACTTTTTTCATTTCTACATACTGGGTGGGAGTTCTGCACGTTTCTTGCTTATCTGCGAGTCTTGCTTTCCTCCCTGACTCAGTTCCCCGAAACCAAAGCCTACCCATGAAACTCTTCCTCACTCTCGCAGCCGCAGGCCTGTTGGCCGTTGGCGCTCCCGCTCAACAATACGACGAGAACGGCAACGATCTCTCCACTCTCGGCGGCCCGATCACGACTGCGCCCGGCGCCGTCCTTCAGACCTTGTTCGGCCCGGTGAGCCCGAGTTCCGACATCTCGCACGACGGCCAGTACTTGCTGCTGGTCTCCGCCTACGACGGAGCCGCAGTGATCTACCTGCTCAATGACAGCACCGGCGCCGTCGCTGGAACGGTCGGCATCGGTTCGACCACCGATTTCGGTCTTGCCTGGGACGACAAGCGCGAGCTGTTCGTCACCTGCAACGCCGGCACCGACGTGATCAAGACCTACACGCGCGCCGGCGCTCTGGTCAACACTTGGGCCTATCCGGCCACGGGTCACGTCGGCATCGCCTGGGACTGCCGTCGCGACGTGTACTGGGTGATCGACTGGTCCCTCAATTCCGTGACCGCGATCAACCCGCTCAATGGTGCCATGGGCACTTCCTACAGCACCTCGGCGATCGGCTGCACGCGCGGGGCCGGCATCGGCTACGACGCGAATACGGACACGCTGTACATGGGAGGTCGCGACCAAAGTTCCGTCTTCGGAATGTACGCAGCGACGGGCGCTGCCTACTGCTCCTTCGCGGCGCAAGACGGCGGCAACAACCCGCAAGGCGTGGCGATGAGCCCGCGCGGCGGCGTGTGGCATTCCTCCTGGAACTCAGCGGCGCTCAACGAGCTCGAGGCTTGCACGCCGACGCATCCCGAGTTCCGCATCGCGCCGAACTTCCCGATCGCGGGCGGTGGCATCACGATGACGGTCAGCCGGCTGATCCCGGGTGAACGCGCGATCATCGCCTACTCGATGGTTGGTTGCGGTCCGACGCCGTCTCCGATCGGCGACATCCTGCTCTCCAACCCGCGCGTCGTGATCGCGACGATTCCGTCGAACGGGTCGGGCGTGGCTTCGCTGAGCGCGAACCTGCCGGGCAGTCTTGCCGGGCGCCGGATCTTCCTGCACGGCGGCGGCCTCTCCGGCTCCGGCCGCTTCAACAACGCGATCCTCAACCCCTAGAGCCGATCTCCCTCGCCTAGAATCGGCGGCGTGCCGAGTCAGTCTCCGCGCGCCGCCATTCCCCTCGCTGCCACGCGACATCTGTTCGCGAGCGTGACGGAAGAGATGGGGGAGGCCCTGCGGCAGAGCGCGGTGTCCCCGAACGTGAAAGAGCGGCGCGACTACTCCTGCGCGTTGCTGGATCCGCAAGGGCGCCTGGTCGCGCATGCGGCGCACATCCCTGTGCACCTCGGCAGCGCGCACCTGACCGTGCCGGCGGTTTTGGCTGAAGTCGATATTGGGCGCGGCGACGTGATCGTGCTCAACGATCCGCACCGCGGTGGCACCCACCTCAACGACGTGACGGTGGTCGCGCCGCTCGATCACGGGACTCGCCGCCTCGGCTACTTGCTCGACCGCGCCCATCACGCCGACGTCGGCGGCGCCGAGCCGGGGTCTCTGGCGGGCGCGAACGACGTGTTCGGAGAAGGGTTGATCCTGCCCCCGGTCCACCTGCTGCGGGCCGGTCGCCGGGTCGAAGAGGTGTGGCGCATCTTCGCCGCCAACACGCGCGACCCAGCGGCACGCCGCGCCGACCTTGAGGCGCAGTGTGCCGCCCTCCATCGTGGACAGGAACGATTTGCCGAACTGCGCGCTCGTTTCGGCGAAACCGCGCTGGCCCGCGCGATGGAGGGCTTGCACGCGCACGCGCGCGCTCAGGTCGCCGCGCTCTTGCGCTCGTGGCCGGACGGCGATGCTTCCGCTGCGGACGCGCTGGATGGCCCAGGCACACCGCTGATCGCCTGCACGGTGCGCAAACGCGGCGCGAAGCTGCGCTTCGACTTCAGCGGATCTTCGCCCCAGGTTCCGGGCTCGTGGAACACGCACCGCGCGGTCGCAGCGAGCGCGGTCTTCTACGTGTTGCGTACTCTCGCCGGCGAGGATCTCCCGGAGTCGAGCGGCGCACTCGAGGCGGTGGAGTTGCGGCTTCCGCACGCCAGCGTGCTCGCTAGCGAGGCGCCGGCCGGCGTCGCCGCGGGCAACACCGAAACCTCCCAGCGGATCGTGGACGTGCTCTACGCGGCGCTCGCCGGACTCCTCGGACCTCGCATTCCCGCCGCATCCCAGGGTTCGATGAACAACGTCTGCTTCGGCGGACGCCGCGCCGACGGCAGCGAATTCGTTCACTACGAAACCATCGCCGGCGGCGCCGGAGCCGGACCGCACGGTCCGGGCGCGAGCGCGGTGCAGGTGCACATGACCAACACCCGCAACACCCCGGTCGAAGTCTTCGAAGCCGACGCTCAGATCCGGGTTACGCGCCTCGCCCTGCGCCGCGGCTCGGGCGGCGCCGGCCGTCACCGCGGCGGCAATGGATTGGTGAAGGAATGGGAGTTCCTCGCGCCGACCCGGGTGAGTTTGATGACCACGCGGCGCTTGAGCCGGCCGCCCGGCGCGCATGGCGGGGGTCCCGGCCGCTCCGGAGCGGACTGGCTGATCCGCGGCGGCCGCGCATCGCGGCTTTCGTCGGGAAGCACTTTCACCGCGCAAGCGGGCGATCGGCTGCGCATCGAAACCCCCGGTGGGGGCGGCTGGGGCGCCGTCGTGGCGCCCCAGCCGACTCTGAGCTCGAGTGCTACTCCTC